>JBKHEN010000001.1:0-46601 GCA_046540795.1 Spirochaetaceae bacterium
ACCGAGGACACCGAGGAGACCGACGAGGACGTGCGTGATCCGGATGTGGAACTCGAGCCGGTGGTCCCGGAAGATGAGCCGGAGGTTACCACCGAAGACTCCGCCGGCCGGGACGACGCTGCCGAGGAATCCCCCGCCGAGCCCTCCGACCCCGCAGACTCCTCGGAGGAGCCCGGATCACAAGAAGAGGGCGAGGACGATTCGGAGGTCCGCTCCGCCGAAGAGTCCGGAGACGAGGACGAGGAAGGGGTGCGACGACGAACGTCACGGATCTACTTTATTCGGGTAACCGACGACGGCAAGATCCTACCGCAGCAGGTCGAGCGGACGGTGAGTTACCAGAACAGTCCCATGACACAGACCATCAGGACCCTTCTCGAAGGGCCTACCACCGGGGAGCTCAACCAGGACCTTTTGAATCTGATTCCCGAGGATACTCGTCTGATTTCCGCCGCCGTGGACGAAGGGGTCGCCTATCTTAATTTCAACGAGGCCTTCCGATTCAATCCGATGGGCGTAGAGGGCTTCGTGGCGCAGTTGCAGCAGGTCACCTACACCACTACGGAGTTCTCTACCGTTGATCGCGTGCAGATACTGATCGAGGGCGAACGGCTCGATTACCTCGGCGGGGACGGAATCTACATCGGCGAGCCTATCAGCCGCAATTCCTTCGGCTAAGAACCCTTCGGTAGGCCGACAAACCCCGGCCCGGGACTCCGCGGCGCGGACCTCCGCGGCCCGGGACTCCGCGGCGCGGGAATCCGCGGCGTGGGACTTCGGACCGCCGGAACCCCGGCGCTCACCCGTCGTCGCCGAGGGACGCAAGGAGAGCTTCGGGCAGAGGCCCCGTCCGGTCCGTGCACAGCACCAGGTATTCCCGGTTTCCCCGGCGTCCCCGCAACGGAGACGGGAGCAACCGGTGCGCATATGCGCCCTCTTCGGCGAGACCCGTCAGGGTCTCGAGGATGATGCGCCGAAGATATTGTGAATCCCGGACCACGCCGTCGAATGCGGCCGGCGCATCGCGCCATTCGAACTGGGGCTTCAACAGCGCAATGAACCATCCCTCCGCGGTAAGCTCCAGAAGCCCACCGGCCACGCCGCGCAGTGAGCGAAACGAGAGATCACAAACCGCCGCGTCCGGCCGTGGATCGAGCGTCGTTACCGACCTAATGTTGGTCGACTCATGGACAAAGACCCGGGGATTCTGCCGCAGTGAGTAGGCCAGCTGATTGTAGCCCACGTCCACGGCATGCACCGCGGCGGCGCCGTAACGCAGCAGGCAGTCGGTGAATCCGCCGGTACTCGCGCCGGCGTCGAGGAACACGCGCCCCCTCACCTCGATATCCCACGCGAATACGGCCGCCTCGAGCTTCTCACCGCCACGGGAGACGAAGCGCGCCGGTATGAGCTCCACGGCGGCGGTGGACGGGATCACACGCTTGGGATCCCGCTCCACCTCTCCGTCGACGGCGACCTCACCGCAGAGGATCCGCGCAAAGAGTCGGTCCTTATCAACATCGGGAAACCGGGATCGAAGAATGGAGAGCAGCGAACGCTTCGCCATCGCACCCTGAGTCAGACAAGCGACACTTCGCGCACCCGTTCCACCGAGACCGCGAGTCCCGAGTCACGGTCTACTTCGACCAGGACCCCGCAGATCACCGCCGCGGTCTCCGCCGGAGCGTTTCGCAGAGGCAATTGCGTCTTCATTCGATCCACGGAGATATCGGGGTCGAAGCCGATCACGCTCTCCCTCGGGGCGCAGGCACCCATATCGCTGATGTAGGCGGTACCGGAGGGCAGGATGCGCTCGTCGGCGGTTTGTATGTGCGTGTGGGTACCTACCACCACCGCGACGTCACCGTCGAGGTAGTAACCGAGGGCTTCTTTCTCGTGAGTCGACTCGGCGTGAAAATCCACCAGCACGATGTCCGTGGTATGCTTGAGCTTTCGGAGCACTTCCTTGGCCCGACGAAAGGGGCAGTCGATGGCCGGCATCCGCACCCGTCCCTGCAAGTTCAATACGCCAACCCGCAGTCCCTTCTGTTCCACGACGCAGCTTCCGTGCCCGGGGTTCCCTCCGGGATAGTTCGCCGGACGGAGGATGCGCTCCTCGGAGTCGAGATAGGGATAGACCTCCTTCCGCTGCCACACGTGATTGCCTGTGGTCAGGACGTGGAAACCTGCGCCGAACAGCTCGACGGCGATCTCTTCGGTCACGCCGAACCCGTCGGCGGCGTTTTCGACGTTTATCAGCAGAAACTCCGCCGAATACCGCTTCACGAGCTTGGGCATGCTCGTGAGGACGGCCCGATATCCGGACCGTCCCACGATGTCACCGAGCATGAGCACCCGAAACGGCTTATCGGGCATACTCTATGATGCGGGTTTCGCGAATCATGGTAACCTTGATCCGCCCCGGATAGCGCAACTGACTCTCGATCTCCCGCGCTATCTCTTTGGCAATGCCTTTCGCCTCGACGTCGGAAACCTGCTCGTGATCCACCATGATGCGCAGCTCCCGCCCGGCCTGGATGGCATAGGCTTTGTCCACGCCGTCGAACTGCTCGGCAATGCGCTCGAGGTTTTCCAGGCGGCGGATGTAGTTGTCCAAGGTCTCACGCCGGGCACCGGGGCGGGAGGCCGACAGAGCGTCGGCTACCTGCACGATCACCGATTCCACGCAGCTGTGCGGAACGTCTCCGTGGTGTGCCGCCACGGCATTGACCACGCGCTCGTCCTCACCGATGCGTTTTATCAACTCTACACCGAGCTCCACATGGCTGGAGTCTCCATCGGTTTCAATCCCTTTTCCGACGTCGTGAAGCAGACCGCCCCGCTTGGCGATCTCTCGATCCGCGTCGAGCTCCGCCGCCATCATCCCCGCAAAGACCGCCACTTCCTTACTGTGCGCGAGAACGTTCTGCCCGTAGCTCGTACGATAGTGCAGGCGTCCAATACCGCGGATTCCTTCCGGTTTCATGTGGTGGATGCCCAGATCGAAGAGCACCTTCTCGCCCTCTTCGTAAATGGACTGACTGATCTCACCGGTAACCTTTTGGACGACTTCCTCGATCCGTGTGGGGTGGATCCGCCCGTCGGAAATGAGCCGCTCGAGCGATCGCCGCGCAATTTCCTTGCGCACCGGATCGAAACAGGAGACTACCACCGCCTCCGGTGTGTCGTCGATAATCACGTCTACACCGGTAAGCGTCTCGAGGGTCCGGATATTACGGCCTTCCCGGCCGATGATCCGACCCTTCATTTCGTCGTTCGGCAGGTTCACCGAGGTTACGGTAACCTCCGCGTTGGTCTCCGACGCCTTGCGCTGAATCGTGGAAACGAGGATTTCCCGCGCCTCTTTCTCCGCGGTGACCTGCGCTTCCTGCTCTATCTTGTTCAGCAGCCCCTGGGCTTCATGCCGTGCTTCGTCCTCGAGGGACTGCACGATCATCTTCTTAGCGTCCTCTGCGGTGAGCCCCGAGAGACGCTCCAACTCTTCCCGCCAATAGGCCTCTTGTCGGCCGACCTCTTCTTCGTGTTCCGCCAGTTTCCTCTCACGGTCGGTGAAAGCCTGCCGCTGCTTTTCCACGGCAGAGGTCTTTTCTTCTAGGTTTTCTTCCCTTTGCAGCAGCCGTTTCTCGAACTTCTGGAGTTCGTTTCTACGCTCCCTGAGCTGTTGTTCCTGTTCATTGCGCTCCTGGAGTAACTCGTCCTTCGTTTCAAGAATCAGTTCCTTCTTCTGAGCTTCCGCTTCTTTTATTGCGTCTTTCTTTAGTCGCTCGGCTTTCTGTTCTGAGGAAGAAAGCTGAAATCTGGCATATAGCCATCGGATCGTCCAACCTAGAACCAAACCCGCAAGAGGAAGGGCGATGATCAGCACCGGCTGCATACGCACCCTCCTGCGTTCTGTATGATCCTTTAACCTAACGCAGTTGCCGGGTCATGTCAACACGATACTGTATAGATAACTAAACATATAGAGCTTGACCGTATGTGCTGCCGCGTTCAGCGGAACTGCATGTCGTCAACGGTGAAACGGAGCTGCCGTCGTGAGTGCGCCCGGAGGTCGTGTTTCTCGTAATAGTCGCCGTCCTCGTCTTCTCCGCGGATGCTGAGAGTTGCCGCGGGGTCGTCGGCAGGCGGTATGCGTACCTCCGTCGTTGCCCCCGAGGCGATCGCTCCAACCCTCTCGAGTTCGCTCCACGCCCCTTCACTTCCCCAGCGATACCACAGCCGGAGAAGACGGTACCCCGTGTCGTTAACAAGACGTACCTGTCGCCCGGAGGCTGCCGCGGGTATTTCCTGATCACCGCCGAAGTGCAGGTCGTCCAGCGCGATGGTGAGGAGACGGCCCTCTGCGGCGCCCGGACCCTGAAGCAGATAACGGTCTCCCTCCTCGTCTACAGACAGAAGGAAAAGGTCCGCAGGCGAGAGGGTAATGGTTGTCTCACCGCCGGGGAGCAACGGTCCGTCGACGAGCAGGTTTTCCCCGGTTTCGGCATTCCGTCCCGCCTCCTCATCCAGCGCATACAGCTCCAGCATGGGATATTCGGTTTCGTTGCGTACCTTGACCTCCATGGCCTGACCGTGGCTAGGCTCGACAATGAGCACGACGAGCACGAGGAGGAACAGGTACAGTGGTACGTGAGCCCTCTTCATCGGTGCGTCCCGGTCTCATCATACACCGCCTGACGACGGAGTACATCCATGAACGACGTAAAATTCGAAAAGATCCTCGACCTGCACAATGACGCGGAGGCGCGGCTGCTTCATGCACATCTCGAAGAGCGGGGAATTCCCCATCTAGTGCGAAGCTATCACGATCCCGCCTACGACGGCATCTTTCAAGTCCAGTTCGGGTGGGGACACATTGAGGCGCCTCCGGAGTACCGCGATGCGATCCTCGAGATCCATGCAGACCTGATCGGCCCACCCGAGGCATAAATCCTTGTCACCTGAGCGATCGTATTGATGTATCCGGCCCCGCCGTGCCGGGCTTGCTCCCGGACCGATTCGGCGACTAATTGCCGGGCTCGTCGAAAAGGTCGTCCATGAAGTCGACCTCCGACATTTCACGCCGGCTGATGTCGAGCCTTCGGTCCCGGCGCTCGTCCCGCCGCCGCAGGCGCAGTGTGCGGCGCAACCCCCGTTGCATGAATGTGAGCATGTCACCGAGCAGCACGTCGACGTTCTCGTCCTCAATGTGATAGATCAACGTGTTGAAGACGGCGATGACCAACGCGGTGGGATCGTCGTAGAGACCCGTTCGGAATACCCCCTTTCTGCTGCCTTCCCGTATGATGTCCCGCAGCATGCTTTCCACACGCCGTCGCAACGAGGCCGCCCGGCGCTCCCGCGCTTCGAGTCCCGGATAGGCATACTTGGCGTCCCGCAGCAGCACCCCCCGGAGGATGCGGTTATGCCGGACGCCGAGGGTCACGAAACGGTAGACCGCCTTGAGCTTGTTCATCGGCGAATGCAGCCGTGAGATCACGCGCTCGGCCTTGCGGATGCCTTCTCCCTCGACGACATCAAGGACGTGATCGTAGAAGTCCTCTTTGCTCGAGAAGTACTTGTAGAACGTGCCCACGCTCAAGGAGGCCCGACTGGTTACGTCGCTTATCGAAACGTCCTTGTAGCCGTCACGGGAGAACAGCTGCAAACCCACCGACAGGAGCAGCGCCCGCTTATCGGATTCCATAGCACCTCCGGTGCCTCGATCTAGACGAAATGAATATTTCGTTCACATATTCACTCCTTCCTTCCGGCGCAACCGGCTCCGGTCGGCCGCTACTCGCACCATCCTCGCCGAAACACTATCGAATTTCTATACGTTCGTTGACAACCCAATTCCCAAAACTATACTGCGGGTGACTTTTGAAGCCGGCTCGCGGGCGAGCTCCCGCAGAGCCAACCTCGGGGAGGGCCCATGGCACCGTACGCCACACCACAGCAGAGCGGCACAACTGTGGAGACCGGAATCGAACCCACCGCATACCGGCTTCAATGCCTCGAGACGGGCGAAATAATTGACGACACAGCCGCCGCAGGTGGACCGATGACCCTCGCCTGCCCCAGGGCCGAAGGACGCGCGTTTCTTCGCACGGTCTATGCACAGCGGCAAATCTCCGTCGGCGCGGATCATGAAGGTATCTATCGCTTCGGCGATTGGTTGCCTTTACAGCGGCGACTTTTAGGCTCCTCAGCTCCGGTTACGTACAAGAGCGAAGGGCTTGCAGAGGCCCTCGGTTTGGACGAACTCTACGTCACCTTCAGCGGGTATTGGCCCGAGAAGGGCGTGCAGATGCACACGGGCACCTTTAAGGAGTGCGAAGCATACAGTGTCTGCGCACGCATGAGCCCCGAAACCGACCGGACTCTGGTAGTGGCTTCAGCCGGGAACACCGCCCGCGCATTCATGCGGGTGTGCTCGGAGAACGAAATCCCCCTGGTCATTTGCATACCCGAAGAGAACCTCGAAGCTCTGTGGAGCGTCGGTCCCATTGCTCGGTGCGTAAAGGTCGTTGCCGCCGGGGGCAATGCTGATTACACCGATGCCATCCGCTTGGCGGGGCTTATCTCCGGGTTCGACGGATTCATGCCCGAAGGCGGGGCGCGCAACGTTGCACGCCGAGACGGTATGGGCACGACGATGCTGTCGGCCGTAAACACGATAGGCCGGATCCCGGACTACTACTTCCAGGCGGTCGGCAGCGGTACCGGAGCCATAGCGGCATGGGAGGCAAACCTCCGACTCCTGCGCGACGGTCGATTCGGCAACCACACGACGCGGTTGGTCCTCTCGCAGAACAGTCCGTTTCTGTTGTTGCACGACTCCTGGAAACGCGGGCGCAGGGATCTCCTCGACATCGAAGAATCAAAGGCAAAGGAGCAGATTCACGCCATTCGGGGCAAGGTGCTCTCCAATCGCACGCCGCCATACTCCGTGCGAGGCGGCTTGTTCGACGCACTCACCGAGACCGACGGCATCATGCTCGCCGTCGACAACGACCAGGCTGATCGGGCGATGCATCTGTTCCATCGCACCGAGGGCATCGACCTGGCGCCGGCGGCGTCCGTGGCGGTTGCCAGCCTGGTGGAGGCTCGACGGAGCGGTATGCTCGGACGCGAAGACGTGGTCGTGCTCAACGTAACCGGTGGCGGCTACGCTCGGATCTTTGCCGACTACGATCTGGTACACGCGCGTCCTGACGCGATAATCGATAAACGTCACTTCAGCGAGGCCCGTATTCGCGAGGTACTCAGTCACCTCTTCGAGCGCTAAGAGAGGAATCAAGGAGGGATAGCCATATGGCTCTACAGGAAAGCTCGACGGTTCAAGCGCACACGCGCACCGATCTCTTCGATAAATGCGACACCGACGCCGGATACTTCGGAGGCCAACGGGTCGAGGACGATCACTACTATACCCGTCCCATTCTGCCGCCCAAGCCGGGTACGGTAATGGACTTTCAAGGTGAGCCGAAGATCATGTGGTCGGTCAACAATTACCTCGGTCTGGCCGACCACCCCGACATCAAGAAGGCGGCGACGGCGGCAGTGGAGGAGTTCGGCACAGCGGCACCGATGGGCTCACGGATGATGACCGGCAATACCGAGTATCACCGGGCACTGGAGGGACGGCTTGCCGAAGTAGCGCAGAAGGAGTCGGCGTTCCTCTTCAATTACGGGTATCTCGGGGTGTTGGGTACGATCGCCTCGCTGGTAGGCCCTGACGACGTTGTCGTGGTGGACAAGCTGGCGCATTCCTGTATCGTTGACGGTGCGTTCCTTGCATCGGGAACTCTCAGGGTGTTCAAGCACAATAACATGGAGAGCCTCGAGACGGTACTCAAGAAGGTCAACCGGGAACGCAAGGGCGGCGTGCTCATCGTTACCGAAGGCGTGTACGGGATGACCGGGGATGTTGCGAAGCTCCGCGAGATCACCGAGCTCGCACGTCGCTATGACGCGCGACTGTTCATCGACGACGCACACGGCTGGGGCGTGATGGGCGAGCAGGGCCGCGGCAGCGCCGATTACCTCGGAGTACAGGACGACGTCGACATCTACTTCGGCACCTTTGCCAAGTCTTTCGCCGCGATCGGCGGATTCTCCGCCGGAGAAAAACGGGCGATCGACTGGATCAGCTACAATGCCCGAACACAGGTGTTTGCCAAGAGCCTCCCGATGATCTACGTACGGACCCTCGACACGACCCTTGACCTGGTTACCGCCGCAGACGACCGACGAGAACGCATGTGGCAAAACTCCGCCGTGCTCAAAGAGGGCATCTCCGATCTCGGCTATTTTGTCGGACCGGGCGAGTCGCCAATCTGCGCGGTGTTCGCGCCGTTGCACGACCAGGACGTGTTCACCGTCGGCAAACAGCTGATTCGGTATTTCCGTGACCGGGGCGTATTCGTCACCGCCGTCACTTACCCCGTCATTCCAATGGGACTGGTCATGTTCCGCATGATCCCCACGGCGGACCACACGCAGGAACAGATCGCCCGGACCATCGAGGTCTTCAAGTCGCTGCGGGACGAGCCCGACTTCGACGTAACCTTCGGGGAAGAGGACGTCCGTACAATCCGGAAGGTGTACGGGCAGGCGTGAGAAGCGGCCCCGGCCCTCGTGAAGGATTCACGACACCCCTTCTCGACCCCTTCTCGGTGTCTCGACTCCCGAGTACGTCCGGCGGCGCCGCTTCACAGCGTGCGGCGCCGTTTCACAGCGTGCGGCGCCGCTTGAGTCCCATCAGCTTCAGTAGCCACCGGGGTACGGTTTTACCCCGCTCACCCTTTCCCAGGCTCACGTTGATACCGAGGGCGGGCAGCACGGGAACCTTGTGGGTCTCCACGAACTCAACCAGCGTGCCGGCCGCATCCTCCACATAAGCAAAACGACCCGCCGCCTTACCCATGTCGAAACTCCGTCCCGAGTCCACGGTGAACTCCACACCCGCCTCGCGGCAGGCCTCTTTCAAGGCGCCGAGCCCCTGCACCTCGAAACAAACGTGGATGAACCCGAGGTCTCCCCAGTATCGATTCCCGAAAACAGGCACCCCTCGCTCATCGAGGGCCTGCACCAGCTCGACGGCGGTCTTGCCGAGCAGAGGCGAGAACCCTCCCCGCCGCGGCTGCGTATGCTCGAGCAACACACGACGCACCCGCCAACTTCCTCCGGGGAGCCCCGTGAGGTCGGCAAAGCTGCCGGTCTCGTCATAGGTCATGCGATCGTACCCGAGGATGTCGCGATACAGCGGCAAGGTTGCCTCGATATCGGGCGTTCCGATCATAACACCGGCCACGCCGCCGACTCGGCCGGGGCGCCGAGCAAGCCATCTCTCTCCCTCAGGCGCCTCGATTATCTGAAACGCATTCCCCCGGGGGTCCCGGAGGAGAAAATGCTTCCGTCCCGCAGGATCCGTGACCGGTTGCGAAAGCAGTGCGGTTCCTGCCTCCCTCAACGCTCGGTATGCGGCATCTACGTCCGGGGCTTTCAATCGGACCAGAAGTATGCCGTAGTCGCCGAGATGCGGGGGCCGGGGCGGAGGTGTCGGCGTGCGACTGGTGTACTGCCAGACCTCGAAACCTCCTCCCCCGTTCATGTTGATCGCCAGGGCCGCGCGCCGACTCTGCACGGAACCTCCGGTATACCGGGTCATGAACGGCGCCTGCGCGGCATCATCGAACGCGGGAACGTCGAATCCGAGATGCTCGGCATACCATTTCCACGCGTCCGGCAGATCCGAGACCCCAATCCCCACCTGTTGTATACCTGTGATTCCGTAGCCTTGCTCCGACGACATGCGGCTATGCTACCAGACGGTCATATCGCAAGCAACAACCAATTTGCCCCCAGGACGGTCGCCATGAACACCGCCCCCACGGAGGTGGTCACCGCCTCACTGTCGACGCGGGGAGGTTCCTGCGGCTTTCCCGGCGTGTAGAGAGAGTCGAGGATATCGTCGATGCTTGCAATCAGCCGCCGGGGCTCGAGCTTCCGGCGTTTGGTGTCCATGATACGCTCGAAATAGTAGAAAAGGCGTACCAGCAGGCCGCCGAGCCGTCCCGGCAGCCGCAGGTTCGGGCGTATCGTAAACAGCGAGATAAACACCAGGCCTATGATGGTGAAACCCTTCATGAGCCCGGTCTCCAACGCCCCCTCGGTTACGGCAAAGGGGCCGATCGACAGCAGCAGCCGCCCCGAGGGACTGAGCAGATTGAAGAACGTTACCGAGCCGACCATGATCAGGAAGTACATCCACTTGATCTTCTTCCCTGCCACGGTGGCGAGAAAGGCAAACGCCAATACCTGGATTACCCGTATTATGAGGGAATCCTGAAACAGGTACGCCGGCAGCACCAGCATTCCGGTCAGAAAGAGGTGCATCGGCGCGGTGTGCCGGGCAAGGAAGCTATCCGTCGAGCGCTTCACGAACCCTCCTGATCCAGCGCGATTTCTCGTAGAACCGTTGCGCGAAGAATCCCACGGCAACGCCGCTCGTTACGCCCAGGGCCACAAAGGGCGGGGCGATGATCCAGGCCGATAGGCCGAAAATGAACCGCACGGACAGATAGATCTGAACCACGTTGGACGCGATCGCACCAAAGACGCTGATCCCCACCAGGCTGATGCGCTTGCCGAACAACCGGTACGCGCCAAGCATAACCACCGCGCTGGCAAAGGAGCCACCGAGAGAGAACAGGAACACGTATGATGCGAGGGTACCGTTTATCAAACCCTGTCCGAGCACTTTCAGCAACACCAGCAGAAGCACATATCCCGGCGCGAAGAGCTTCAAGCTAATGATTACCGGCAAGTTGGCCAGACCGAGTCTGAAAAACGGAAAGGGCTTCGGAAACAGGTACTCGATGGTGGCGAAGAACAGACACGTCGCCCCGAGGAACGCGATGAGGTCGAGCCGCTTCTGGGCCCGGCTGTCTTCTTCGGCAGCCATGTGCATTATAAAACTCGTGCCAGGACAAAGGTGACGTTGTCGTTGCCCCCGGCGGCGAGCGCTTCTTCCAGCAGTCCGGCGCCCGCGGCGTCGAGCTCCTCGGTGTCGCGGAGAAGCGACTCCATCCGAGGCTCCGCAACCATATCGGTCAGGCCGTCGCTGCAGAGTACGAATACGTCTCCTGGGTCGCCTTCGGAGGTGAACGGTCTTACGTCGACGAAGAAGTCGTTCTGGGAACCGAAACAATTCACGAGGATGTTTCCCGGAATGCTCGCGTTGCCCGTGAACTCCCGCAGGGTGTGATCCCGCGTCACACGCCGGAGAACACCGTTTCGCAACACATAACACCGGCTGTCGCCGGCATGGAGGAGAAAGAACTGTTGTTCGTACACGACGACCGCCGTCAGAGTCGTCGACATGCCTTCCCGGCGCGCATTACCAGTGCCATCCTTAACGAGTTCCCGATGTATCTCCTCGGAAAGCTCCGAGAGCCGGGTTGTCAGTGCCGATGCCGAAAGCCGCCCGTCCAGCGCCCCCACCCGATCGTTGAAGGTTTCGATCACGCTGCGACTTGCGACCTCTCCGGCGTTTTGCCCGCCGAGCCCGTCCGCTACCGCCAGCACGTAAGGCCCACTCAGAGAGGAAACCTCGTGGACCCCGTTGTACACGTCGTCGCGCACCCGGTGCGTGCCCACGAGGGCCATGTCCTCGTTGTGGCTGCGGTGGAGACCTACGTTACTTGCGGCATAGACTTCCAGTCTCATGAGCCGAGCCAAGTATATGACGTATAAACGCCCCGGGCAAGCTCGACGCAAGTCTTGTGCGGCGCCGGGGTCGGCGTGTATTCTCGGGCTATGATAGACGTAGAAAAGAAGAATGAAGACCACTACACCGTCACGGTCCGTGAAGGCGGCTCCGAAACGACTCACCAGGTGGAGCTCGACGACGACTACTACCGCAAGATTTCCGACGGTTCCATTTCCAAGGCCGATCTTATCCGTCGTTCGTTTGAGTTTCTCCTGCAACGGGAACCCAAGGAGAGTATACTCGGGCGCTTTCACCTCTCGGTGATTGCCCGCTATTTCCCCGACTACGAATCCGAAATCCGCTCCAGGCAGTAGCGGACCTCGGCGCCGCCCCGCGCCGCCGCTTCGCTCCGCCCGACCTCGGCGCCGCCCCGCCCGGCACGTGTAGATCCGCTCAGTGCCCCGGAGCAGCGACACGCGGGGTAGGATGGGGCGGGATACTGAACGCGGCGGGATTCGAACCCACGACCTTCGGCTCCGGAGGCCGACGCTCTATCCAACTGAGCTACGCGTCCGCAGACGCTAAGCTATACAGCAGCCCCCGTGGGTGTCAAGACACTGGTCAGTCGCGGCTTCCGGAGGCTACACTGCATCCATACAACGCAGGAGGCGGGCATGGCAAAGTTCATTCTGGGCATTGTTCTCGGTGTCGCGGCCATCATCTTCGTACTGCAGAACACCGAGATGGCGGCGGTCCAATTCCTTGGCTGGGAAGTGGAGATGTCGCGGGCGTTGCTCATTCTTATCGCCCTCGTGGTAGGCGGATTCCTCGGCTGGGTACTGGCAACCTTCGGGAGACACCGTCGACGAAAGTAGCCGGAGCCGCGGCCTCCGGGGCGCGTGTTGACACCGGCGGTGCCGCCGCTACAATACCGCGGATGAAACTCGGCAAGCGAAACCTCGGCATTCTCACTCGCCTCATGCTGCTTACCGCCCTGATCGGTACCTTCGCGTGGGCGTTGGCCGAGCACCTTGCCGGAGCGGTCGGGGCGGATGTGTCCCTTTCCGTTGGTCCGGTGGGCTTCGACGCCATGGTGCTTTCGGTGTACGTCTACGTGAATCCGGGTACCGTCCTCGGCGCGCTCGCGGCGGTACCGGTGTTCCGCTCGATATGACCTTTGGAGCCGGCTGTGGTCCCCACGGGTCGGCCGGCCCGGAACCAGGTTGGTCGATAAGGCCGGAGAAATGATGTGAGCACGTCCGATCGGTCCGATTCCCTCGTTCTCGCCTCCTCCTCGCCACGGCGACACGAGATTCTTACCCGTCTCGGCTTGCCGTTTGAGACGGTGCATCCCCTTCCCGATGACGATCCCGCGGACCATCGGCCGGCGGAGCAGTTCGCTCGCGAGCTCGCAGAGCGCAAGGCCCGTTCGGTAGCGGATCAACCCGCGTACCGACACCGCCTTGTGCTCGGCGCCGACACGGTTGTTGCCGACGATAGGGGGATCCTGCTCAAGCCCGCCGACCGCCGGGACGCCCGGCGGATGCTCATCCGGCTTTCCGGAGCGACCCACCGCGTGGTAACCGCCCTGGCGCTCGTCGGGGGCTCGGGTCGCGCTCGGGTCGAAGCGACGTCTACCGCCGTAACCTTTGCCGCCCTCTCCGAGCTGGAAATCGAGTGGTATCTCGACACGGGGGAATGGCAAGGTGTAGCGGGAGCATACCGCATACAGGAACGAGGAGAGGCCCTCGTCGAGCGCGTCGCGGGTCCGTACTCCGCGGTCGTGGGCTTGCCAATCCGCCTTCTTTGTTCTATGTTGTGGCATACGGGCTACCCATGTTTTTCGCATAGGTAGTTACACTCCGGCGTCCCGCCGCAAGGCGTGCACGCGCGAGAAAGAGAGACGGATTGCGCCGTACGCAATCATTGCGTAGGGCGCACACGAGGAGGAAGAAGTGGCAGTAGTCACCATGAAGAACCTGCTTGAGTCGGGTGTACACTTCGGACACCAGACCAAGCGATGGGATCCTCGGATGAAGAAATACATCTTCGCCGAACGCAACGGGATCCACATCATCGATCTACAGAAGACCATCGGCGCGATCAAGGAAGCCTACGAGGCGGTCCGCCGGACGGTCATCAACAACCAATCCGTACTGTTTGTCGGTACCAAGAAACAGGCGCAGCAAGCCATCGAGCGGGAAGCCACCAAATGTGGTATGTTCTATGTAAACAACCGGTGGCTCGGAGGTATGCTCACCAACTTTGCGACCATCCGGTATTCGCTGGCACGCCTGAAAAAGATCGACAAGATGGAAGTCGACGGCACCTTCGAGGGACTGACCAAGAAGGAGGTCGCCCGACTGAACAAGGAACGAACCAGGCTGGAGAAGAATCTCGGCGGCATCAAAGAGATGAAAGAGCTGCCGGGCATCGTGTTCGTCATCGATACGCGCAAGGAAGCCATCGCCGTAGCGGAGGCACAGCGCGTTGGAATTCCGATCGTTGCCGTCGTCGACACCAACTCGAACCCCGAGGGCATCGACTACCCGATCCCCGGTAACGATGATGCAATTCGCGCCATCAACCTGTTCACGTCCATAATCTCTCAGGCCGTCATCGAGGCGGACAACGAGATCGGTCTCGAGGTCATCGAGAGCCTTCAGGAGGAAGAGGAGATCGGCGCCGAAGAGGGGCGCACGGAGGCCGAAGGCGAAGAAGCCGAAGCTGCGGAGCCCGAGGGAACCGGCACCGAGGAAGAAGAAGAGACCGTACCGCTCGCGGCCGTGGCAGGCTCCGATGAGGAAGAGTCCAAAGAGGACGCTACCTATACCGCCGAAGACTACTCCGATTACCAACCCGAGCAGGACGACGGCACCGATGAGGATGCACGCACTCGGGAGGAGTATGTTGCCGAGCAGTCCGGCTACAACGAAGAAGATTTGTACGAACAGGACGAAGAGTAAACTGCGAGGAGTGTTTCGAGGTGGAGATCACAGCAAAGGACGTTAAGAAACTGCGCGACAAGACGGGCGCCGGCATGATGGACTGCAAGAAGGCCCTGACCGAGGCCGGCGGCGACTTTGCGGGCGCCGAGCGGATTCTCAAGGAAATGGGCCTTGCCGCCGCCCAGAAGCGCGCCGGCCGTGCAACCGACGAAGGAAGGGTATTCACCCGCGTCTCCGGCAAGCAGGCGGGTATTCTCGAGCTTTCCTGCGAGACGGACTTCGTCGCACGCAACAAGGACTTCATCGCACTGGGGGGCTCCATGCTGACTCGTATGCTCGACGAAGGGCTCGACGAGAAATCCGAGGCCGTTCAGAGCATGTTGCAGGAGGCAATTGGAACCATTAAAGAGAATATGGGCGTCAGTCGATTTGCCCGCATGACCGCCGACGACGATGAGCTCATTGTCGACTACGTCCACGGGGACGGAGGCGGCATCGGTGTGCTCGCCAAGATCAAAACGGGCAGCCCCGACCTGCTCGACGACGAAAAGGTCAAAGCTTTCGCGTTCGACATTGCTCTGCACGTGGCCGCGTTCAATCCGCCGTATCTGTCCGTCGACACCGTTCCGGAACAGTACAAAGAGGAACAGCGAGCCATTTACAAGAAGCAGGCGGAATCCATGGGCAAGCCGGAGAAGGTAGTCGACGGCATCGTCCAAGGGAAGATGAAGAAGCACCTCGCCGAGATCGCGCTCGAGGAGCAGCCGTTCGTCAAGGACGACAAGCGCAGCGTCAAGCAGGTCGCCGAGGATATCGGCAAGGAGATCGGAACAACCGTGCAAGTAGCCGACTTCATCTACTTCCGAGTTGGAGATGAATCCGGATCCGAATAGACTGGTTACAGTTATCGATGCCGTCCGCCGGGGCGGCATCCTGTTAACAGGAGGACCCCATGGACAGTAGCAAGGTTCAGAAGGACGCAGAAGAGCGCATGAAGAAGTCGGTGCAAGCGCTACATGACGAGTTCAGCACCCTGCGCACCGGTCGTGCCTCCTCGGGGATGTTTGAGAAGATCAAGGTGGACTACTACGGTAACCCCACCCCGCTTTCGCACATGGCAACCATCTCGGTACCCGAGGCACGTCTGGTGGTCATACAGCCGTGGGACAAGTCCACCACTAATGAAATCGAGAAGGCGATCCAGAAGTCCGAGCTCTCGGTGAACCCGTCCAACGACGGAAAAGTCATCCGCATCAACATCCCTCCCCTCACCGAGGAACGGCGCCAGGAATACGTAAAGATGGCCAAGAACATGGCTGAACAGGCGCGCGTGGCGATCCGCAATATCCGTCGCGATGCAAACGATGAACTGAAGAAGGCAAAGAAGGACGGCGACCTCTCGGAAGACGACGAGAAACGTCTCGAGGACACCATCCAGAAGCTTACCGACACGTACGTTGGTCAGGTCGATGAAGCTCTTGAGACGAAGGAAAAGGAAATCCTGGAGCACTGATGGAGCACGTCCGTCGGATCCACAGCGAGCATCTTCCCGGGCACGTCGGCATCATCATGGACGGCAACGGCCGCTGGGCCCGGGCCCGTGGCCTCAAACGTACGGAGGGCCATAACGAGGGCCTGAAGGCCGCCAAACGCGTCGTACGGCGGGCAAGTGAGATCGGCCTGCCCTGTGTCTCCCTCTATACGTTCTCCACGGAGAACTGGAGACGAACTCCTGAGGAAGTCAAGTTTCTCATGAGTCTCGTGGGGACGAACCTACGCAAGGAGTACCCGTTCTACCAGGAGAACAATATCCGAGTGCTGCATTCCGGAGATCTCGCCGGTTTGCCGGAGACCGTGCAAAGGGAGCTGACGGCGGTGGAGGCGGACACGGCGGATTTCACGGGCACCACGGTCAATCTGGCGATCAACTACGGCGGCCGGGACGAGATTCTCCGTGCCATAGGCCGGTTTTCGACTTCTGAGGACTTCGTCCCGGGAACAAAACCGTCGGTGGAGCTCTTTGCGCGCTATCTCGATCGCCCGGAGTTTCCCGACGTAGATCTCGTTATTCGCACCGGCGGAGAGCGACGGATAAGCAACTTCCTGCTCTGGGAAATCGCGTATGCGGAGCTATGGTTCAGCGACAAGCTCTGGCCCGACTGGGACGGAACGGACCTCGAGGAAGCCGTAGGCGACTTTGCTTCCCGTAAGCGGAGCTTCGGCGGGGTCAGATGAAGAACACCGTAAAACGGGTGTTGCTGTTCTTCCTGGCAACCCCCGCGCTCCTGGCGGCAATTCTGCTGTTTCCCGAGCCGCAGCACCTCCCGTTTAAGCTCCTTGTGGTCGTTGCATCCGGGCTTGCCGGCATGGAGGTGCTTGCCATATTCCGCGCCTCGCCGGTAGGGAGCTCCGGGGTTCGAGTCGTTGCGTTTGCAGCGGGGGCGGCTCCCCCGGCCGCGGCCACCGTCGCCGGCTTTCTCGCGGCGGAGTGGATAGTGTTCACGGTGCTCGTGGCGCTCCCGGCGCTCGTGTTTGCCGTGGGCGCGCTCTCCACACCGGCCGGACATTTCGAGGCGCTTCTTCCTGCTCTTGCGGCATACTTCTTTGCGATGGTCTACCCCGGGCTCTTTGCCTTGCACGGCGTATTCATTGCGGGCCTACCCCATGCCTCGATCCTTCTCATCGTCTTTCTGACATCCGTGTTCTTAAACGACTCGACGGCCTACGTCACCGGGATGCTTTTCGGCGGACGCTCTCGGTCCGTGGTAGCGGTCAGCCCCAACAAAAGCCTCGCCGGGTTCGTCGGCGGTTCAATTGCGTCGGTGGTGGTCATCGTGGTCGCCGGCGTCGTTCTACCCCAAGCCTTCCCTGGAACGATCCTCCTCAGGATCCTCTTCGGCGCCGTTCTCGGAGCGGCTACCATACTCGGAGACCTCGCGGAAAGCGCACTGAAGCGCTCGGCGTCGGTCAAGGATTCCGGCAACCTGATACCCGGGCGGGGCGGCATCCTTGATTCCGCCGATTCACCGCTGTACGTTGCCCCCGTGTTCTACTATCTCTATCTCGCTCTCTTTGGTGGATGACCCATGTTGTTGAATATCGCCATCGGCCTTTTGGGCCTGGGCATCGTCGTATTCGTACACGAAGCCGGACATCTCGTGGTAGCAAAGCTGGTCGGCATCGACGTAGAGGCGTTTTCGCTGGGATGGGGGCGCAAGCTCACCGGCTTCGTCTACAGGGGCACGGAGTACCGCGTGTCCGTATTCCCGATCGGCGGCTACTGCAAAATGCGCGGGGACGAGGCCTTGCAGCGGGCCTACCAGAACGGAGACCGTACGATACCCAAGGAAAAGGGGTCCTTTTTCGGTGCCCCACCCTTTCACCGGATCCTTGTTGCCTTTGCCGGCCCCGCGGTGAACCTGCTGTTTTCGATCGTCGTTCTTGCGACTATGTGGTGGATCGGTTTCACCATCCAGACCTTCGACAACCGCGTGGTGTTGGCCGCCGACTTCGAGACCGCAGAGGAAACCCCGATGACCGCCGCCGAAGCGGGCATCGAGACGGGGGATGTTATCCGCGGGATAAACGACACGGAGGTTACTTCGTTTCGCGACATAAGCCGCGAGGTTTCCACCGCGGCCGAGCGAGAGCTTCGCTTCGAGGTCGAGCGTAACGGGCGAATACTGGAGATCCCGGTGGTGCCTGAGCTGGATTCCGACACCGGCGCGGGGCAGATCGGAGTGTATCCGTGGATCGATCCCGTCGTTGAGTCAGTCCGGCCGGAGAGCCCGGCTGCGCAGGCGGGTCTTCGCAACGAGGACCGCATCATCGAAGCCGACGGCCAGGAAATCCCCCACTCCACTGCCCTCGCCCAGGCGGTCGCTCAAGGAGAGGGCGAAATCGAGCTCCTGGTGGAACGCGACGGCACCCGTCGGACTCTTACCGTACCCACAGCGAATAATCTTTCGGAGCTGGGAATTACCTTCCGACCGGAGACGGTAGAGACCCCCGATCTCGGTGTTTTCGGCGCGGTTGCCCGGGGGACATCGGAAACCTGGGAGACTCTGAGCATGACGGTACGCGGAATAGGGATGCTGTTTCGCGGCGTGGACATGACCCAGGCGGTGGCGGGCCCCATCCGGATCACCTATTTCGTCGGAGAAGTCGCCACCGAGGGGCTCAGCTCCGGCATCGGCGGCGGGCTGCGCGCGTTCTTCAGCTTTCTCAGCCTATTGAGTGTCGCGCTTTTCTTTATGAATCTTTTGCCCATACCCGTCCTTGACGGAGGACAGATTGTGCTCTATACCGTTGAAGGGTTGTCGGGTCGTGACCTGCATCCGCGATTCGTCTACGGATACCAGGTCGTCGGTATGATTATGGTGTTCATGCTGTTGTTTTTCGCGTTGTTCAACGACATACTCTTCTTTAGCGGAAGATGAGCCGGCAACCGATGAAAAAGAGGATCCTTCTAGCTTTGCGCATGCTGTCGTCCGCAATTGTACTTCTGTTTTTCTTCGGCGTCTCCTGCGCCACGGCGGAGGTAGCGGTTCAGACTTCACACGTGGGGTCGGTACGCGCCATCGCGTATCACGCCGCCACGGCAAGCGTCGTCACCGGCGGCAGTGACGGCCGCATACACGTATGGGATACCGAACAGGAGCGCGTCGTTCGGTCCCTGCAGACGGGCTCGACGGCGATACAGGCGCTTGCCTTGCATCCGAACATGCCCCATGCGGCGGTCGTCGGAGCGGCGCCGGGAGGAGGCTACCGTCTACAGGTATGGGACGTGGAGGAACGATCCCGCCTGTTCTCCCAGGATCTACGGACCACACCCGTTGTTCTTTCCTACTCACCGAGCGGCGAATTTCTCATAGTGGGAGAATCCCGGGGCTCGGGGATGACCTATCTCGATTCGGAGACCGGCGTATCACTGCCGTATCCCGAGGTTCCTCAAGGAATCGTCACCTATGCCACCGTGGGCAGCAGCGAGCAGTCCCTGATGACGTATCTCGGAGCGGACGGTAGTATTCAGTACTGGAATCTCGCGGACGCCGAGATCATCGGAGAGGCGCGGACGGAGCCGAATCTGGCGCAGATGCGCGTACTCGACAACAAGCGCTACGCCGCGGCCGTCGACGGAGACGACCTCGTGGTGGTAGACATTGTCGACGGCAACCTGGCAGACCGTGTCGAGCTCGACGGTATCGAGTATTTGACCGTGTCGCGGCCGGGGGGACGGATCGTTGTCCTTGAGGACCACGAAGACGGCCGGCGCGTAAGCGTCTGGCAGTTCGAGGGAGGGGCTCTGCGGCGCGAGCGCATCCACGAACACTCGCAGCTCGAGGAGATGAACGTCGTAACCCTCGTCGAGGAGGAGCTGTACGGAGGATCACAGGACGGAGAGCTCTATCTTTTCCGCGCCACAAACACCGGGGACGAAGGCCGGCGGTTGGTCCGGAACGTCGTGGAGCCGATACACGACGTCGCCCTTACCGACGATACTCTGTACGTGAATGTCGGCGAGCGTATTGCAGCCATCCACTCGGATTTCTTCACACCCGACGGGCCACGGCTCGAGGACGTAGAGACGGTAGAAACCGAAGACATCGACAACCCTGCCGACGGCCCGCTTCGCATGAGCGCCGTCTCCGATACGGAGGTAATCCTCTGGGGGGGAGACGCCGACCGAGAGGACGGGTCCACCCTCTTTCTGCTGCGCGACGGACGTGTCGCGGCGGAACATACCATGGATTCCTCGGTTCGCGACGTCATACCTTTCGGCGACGACAGCGTTCTGGTCGTAACACGCAGCGACGTGCTGTATCGGCTTTCCATACCCGACTTCGAGCAGCGGCTACGGTACTCGGCTTTGGGAATGGAGACAGCGGTGGGGGCGGAGGAGTTCGGCGTGGTGGTCGGTAAGTCCCGCGCCGGGTTTCTCGAGAGCTCGGTTCTGGCCATCGATCCGGCGAACCTGGAGACGGTTCCCCTGGATACCGAAGCCTTTCTCGTCTTCGATCTGGCATACAACGGGGAGACCGGAGACCTGTTCGCCTTGGGCATATCGCGAAACGGGAGCACCCGGACCATCGTCACGCAGTTCTCCGGTCTGGCCGATCTCGTGCATCCCACGACGATCTATCGGACCGACGGCGAATACCTCGACAGCTCCCTTGCTTTAGATCCGGCGAGCGGCGCTTTGTATACTTCCGCCGGTCCTTCCGGAATCACCCGTATAGACGGGGAAGAGAATCCCCTTTTCGGAGAGGAAGTTCACGCCACACAACGCCTCCAATCGGCAGGCGGCATCATATGGTCGGTCAATCGAAACGGCAGCGTCTCCCTCTGGAACCCCGAAACCGGAGAGCGAACCGGTGACCTGTACTTCTTCGACGACGAGGGGTGGGCGCTCCTTACCGCGGAAGGACGCTACTTCGCTTCCTCCGAGCAAGCGGAAGCGTTCATGGCTTCGGTCTCGGGCCGCCGGGAAACCCGGGCGTTTCGGCTCCGGCTCTCCGAGTGAGGCGATATCGGCGGCATCCCGCCTCCGAAGGACGAAGGAACGCCCGGACCGCAAGCCTTAGCTGCCGATATCCGAAGGCGGGTTCTCTCGGACAATCCGAATCGCTTCCCGAACCGCTCGCTCCACCCGATCGTGATGCGCACTATTGAGCTCCGGGGCATAGATCCGCCCGAGTAGGGTCGCCCGATACATCGGTGGAACGTGATTCAAGGCGTAAGCCGCCATGTCGAGAACGCATTCCTCCTCCCGACACACCGTTGCGTTCTCCTCCAGCTGCAACTGTCGCTCCAGCTCATCGAGCACCAGATTGAACGCCTCATTCTCCAGATAGTCGAAGTTATACTCGTCTCTCAACGCCATCCTGCACCCCTTTCGTTTTCCATGGTGCCGCCGATGCGCAGACAGACACCTTCACCGCCACCGGCGCTATCGTGCCACCGGCTCCTGCCGCAACGACTCGAACTTGGTGTACTTCGGTACAAACGCTATCTTCACCGTTCCCACCGGCCCGTTTCGCTGCTTTGCCACCACCAACTCCGTCTCCACGACACCTTGTTGATCCTCGGCCCCTACGGCGTCGTTCTGCCGCTCTCGATGCAGGAAGATAACCACGTCCGCGTCCTGCTCGATCGACCCGGACTCCCGGATATTCGCCAGCGACGGCCGCTTACCCTCCGAATCCCGTGTAAGCTGCGAAAGCGCGATGATCGGAACCTTCAGCTCCCGCGCGAGAGCCTTCAGCGAGCGCGAGATCTCCGCCACTTGCTCATGGCGGGGCAGATCGGTATTCTCCGAGGTTATGAGGGTGATGTAGTCGACAAAGAGAATACGGATCCCCTCGTGAGAAACCATTCGCCGTGCCTGAGCCCGGAGATCCAGTAGAGGGATGTTCGGCGTGTCATTGATCCACAGAGGCGACTCGTAAATGAGACCCGCCGCGTCGGTGAGATTCTTGAAATCGGAAGGCTTCAGCATGCCCGTGCGGATGGTTTGAGAGCCGATACGGGCCTCTGCGGCAATGAGCCGCTGCATCAATGCCATATTCGACATCTCCGCCGTAAAGAAACCGACCGGAATGTGCCGGTGGATGGCCATGTGCCCGGCCATGGTCAGTGCAAGAGCCGTCTTTCCGACGGACGGACGGGCCCCGATAATAATGAGCTCCGAGTCCTGGAACCCGCTGAGCATGTTATCGAGATCCGGGAATCCCGAGGGCACGCCCGTATAGCTGTCCTTGGTCTTGTACAGCCGCTCGATCGCCTCCACCGTCTCCTGAACGATGTCCTTCGCCTTGCGGAAGCTTTCGGTATTGCGGCTGTCGGCTATCTCGAAGATGCGTCGTTCGGCCTCTTCGAGAAGCCTGCGACTCTCCTGACCGTCCTCGTACGCGGTGGAAATGATTTCGCTCGAAACGCGCAGGAGCTTACGGCGGACACTGGTCTCGCGCACGATGCGCGCGTAGTACTCTACGTTGGCACTGGTCGGTACTGCCTCGGTGAGAGAAGAGACGTACGCCGGCCCACCCACTGCAGCGAGGGTTCCGCGGTTTCTGAGCTCCTGCGTGACGGTGATGTAGTCGATCTCCTCGGCACGCTCCGAGAGCTCGAGGACGGCTTCGAAGATCCGTGCGTTTGCACTGCGGTAGAAGTCCTCCGAGCGCAGATACGCCAGCACCCGGCCGAGCGCTTCGGGATCGAGAAGAATGGCGCCGAGCGTCGCCGCTTCGGCCTCGTTGTTGTGCGGCGGAACTCTGTCCTTCAGTGACTCTCCGCTCATCCTGCAGAGAGGTTACACCGAATCGGGCTCTTCCGAAACCGCCTCGTCGCCGGTTTCCGCCGTTTCCGCGGTTTCCGCCGCAGCACCCTGCTGCTCAGCCCCCTCTTCCGAGGACTCGGCGGATTCCGCCTCGGTCGGGCGGGTACCGGGCTTGGACTCCGGACGAACGGTACTCTTCTCGTCGGGTTCGACGACTACCTTCAGCTGCGCTTCCTCCTCACCGTAGAGGCGAACCCCGACGGTGTGCGTCCCGAGAGTCTTGATCGTGCTTCCCTCGACGTCGATCTTCTTCCGCTCCACCTCGATGCCCCGCTTCTCCAGCTCCCCGGCGATCGTTCCGGTGGTTACCGATCCGAAGAGCTTCCCCCTCTCGCCGGCGGTCATGCGAATGACCAGCGGCTCATTCTCCAGGCGTTCCTTGGCGCTCTGAGCATGACGCCGCTTCTCCTCCTTGCGCTTCTCGATGGTAGCTCTTCGGCTCTCCACCAGGGCGAGATTCTGCCTCGAATACGGCAGCACCATTCCGCGGGGAATGAGAAAGTTACGTGCGTAGCCCGGAGCCACGTCCCGGATGTCCCCTTCTTCTCCAAGACTCGGGACATCGCTATTCAGAATTACCTTCATTTCAAGAGCTCCTTTCACCAGATCGAAAGTGTACCCATGTTTCCGCCACGCCGAGACCGGGAAGCCCGAACAACACCAGGAAGTTTGCCCCCGGAACCACCAACAGAACAGCCAGGATCGCACCGATCCCGATGCGAAAGCCCTGCGGCACCGTGTACTGGTCCAGCAACGACCACAGGATCCCCAACCCCTGCCCTCCGTAGAGAAACAGCACGATAAACAGCGCGTTCCACGACAGATGCTCAAAAACCCCGAGATTACCCGCCAGTCCCAGTAGCGCTGCCAAGGCGGCCGCCACCAGCACCCAGATGAAAACTTCCGGAACGCGATAATCCCGGAGCCGAAACGCCCGGCTGCCGCCGGATCGTGCCCCGATCAACTGACCGAGGTACCAGTTGGCCGCCAGCACCGCGCTGTACGCGAACAGGTATGTGCTCAAAAGCATGTCGAACACTGCCCGCATGAGCGCGTCCACCGTGGCGAACCGCCCGAAGCTACCGCCTTCCCCCTCTCCGCCGAAGGCTCGGTGCAGGAGCTCCAGTTGCCCCCGCAGCACATCCATCGCTATGGAGCTCGAGGAGGTCACCATAATCACCGGAACGCTCAGCGCCCCGGCAATCATCACCGCCTGTATCAGGCGGTATAGCCGCCGCATGCCGACGATTCTCCGCGTCTCCAGGAGATACATCCCCGCGAGAAACGCCGCCGGCGGCGCTAGTTCCAGAAGCAGGATCGCCAAATCCCACTCCGCCTCGGCTCGTGCCAGTCCGAGCCCCCGTGAGACCACGATGATCCCCGCGGCAAAAACACACCCATAGCCGAGCATCTCGGAGCCGTGCCGCTTGGCCAGCACGGCGAGCGGCACGAGAAACACGAACACCAGCAATGCCGACTGGTAGAGAAACGCGGCCAGCACCGCAAGGAGTGCCGTCTCCAACCAGACGCTGCGCTCGCTCATCAACCCATCGGTAGCAGGGCCAAATATCTGGCGCGTTTGACCTCTCGTACAAGCCGGCGTTGGTTCTTTGCGGAAGTTCCGGTAATCCGACGCGGGAGGATCTTCCCGCTGTCGGTCACAAAGCGTCGGAGCACGTCCGGACGCTTGTAGTCGATCGTCAGATTCTGGGTCTCTATCTTGTCGACCTTCTTCCGGAAGTAGACTTTGCCGCGCCCGCGATATCCGCCTCGGCCACCGCGCCCACCCGGGCCGCCGCGGTCGCCCCGATCACCGGGACCACCGCGATCACTCGAGCCGCCGCGTCCACCGAACCCGCCGCGATCACTCGAGTCGCCGCGGTCGCCGGATCCTCCGCGATCACCGCGGGCGTCACCCGCGCGTCCTCCGCCGAGACCCCCGCCGCGGTCTACGGTTGTACGGCCTTGAGGGCTTCGGGCTTCCGCACTTTGGCCTTCGGCGCTGCCGCTTTGAGCACTTTGGCCTCCGGCACCCGAGCCTTCGGCGCTGTCGCCTTCAACGTCGGAGCCCGTACCAACGCCCGCGCCTGTAGCCTCAGGCTGCTCCGCCGAGCGCTCGGTGCTTTCCTGCCTATCTTCGCTCACCGTCTCCCGGTTCTCTTCGTCTTTCGGAGTTTCTTCCGCCATATACGTCCTCCTTGCCTAGAACGGCACATCGTCGTCAAAAGAATCGTCTTCGGGCGGTGGAGGTGCCGGGCCGAACCCCGCATCACCGCCGCCCCCGGAAGGCGCGGGCCGGTCCCGGTCCGCCGCGGACCCGCCTCCCCCGCCCGGCGCGCCGCCGGGACCGCCGAGAAGCTGGAGATTGATGGCGTGCACGAGGACTTTGCTGCGGGTCTGGCCGTCTTTCTCCCAGCGATCCTGCCGCAGCTCTCCCTGCACGCCGACCTGTTTACCCTTGGTCATGAACCGCTGCACCGCTTCCGCCTGCCGTCCGAAGAGCTCCACATCAAAAAAATTGGCCTCATCGGTCCACTGGTCCCCTTGCTTGCGGCGACGATTTATGGCCATAGAGAAGGTCAGGATCGGTGTGCCGCTGTTCGCGTAGCGCAGCTCCGCGTCCCGGACGAGATTTCCGATGAGAACGACGTGATTGATGTTGCCGGCCATGTCAGTCCTCCCGGCGAACCAGCAGGAACCGCAGCATGTCGACTTTGAGCTTCAGTTGATCTTCCGTCTGCTGGACTGAAGCAGGATCCATCTCCGTGACGAATAGATAGTAGTGACCCTGATTCATTTTCCGGATGGGATAGGCCAACGTGCGACGGCCCATGTCTTCTTCTTTCGTAATGTTGGCGCCCAGGTTCTCAAGCTCGGCCCGGACCGCGTCCCGGCCGGCACTGAACGCTTCCTCTTCGGGGCGGAATACACACACCGCCTCATACGTACGCATTGGCTCCTCCTTGTGGCCTTGATCGACCACCGATACAATGTCGGTGGTAAAGAGGTTCACTGAACCTACTACGGGCTCGCGGGTTATGTCAACAGCGAGCCGCGCGGAGGCGAAAACGGGACGAGCGAGCATGAAAACACGGATGAGCTACGACGACGATATCTTCTTCCTCCAGAGCATGATAAAGACCCTTCGCTCGGGTCTGGCGCTGGAGATCGACGCGGATCTATTCAAGGAGAAAGTACTGGAAGACGTATTCTTCATCGACGCCACGCTGATGAAGATACTATCGGCGCTGCGGGAGAATCCGAATCTCATACGCCGTTCGGATTACCTGAAGGCATTGGGACGGGCTCAGAATGCCTTCATCGGCTACCTGGAGGACCTCATTGCAGAGGAGCGTCCCCTGGCACAAACCCTCTCGCCTCACGCCGGAAAGCTGCGAGACTGCCGGGACTCTCACCGCAGGAGCAGCTCCGAAGTACAGGAGATGCTTCATCACCCCGACGCACACAGCCCGGAGGAAGACGTGGTATCCCGGGAGGAGCTCAGCTACCTGCTGAGCGATACGACCGAAGATGCATCGAAACAGGACGAGGAATGATCACTCATGAAACGCCTGCGGAAGACAAAGATCATCTGCACCCTCGGCCCCGCGGTCGACGACGTGCAACGCATGAAGGAGCTTCTCGAGGCGGGAATGAACGTTGCCCGCTTCAACTTCTCCCACGGGAACCATGAGGAACAGTACCGGCGCCTCGAGATGATACGGCGGGCAAGCCGCGAGACCGACATTCCGGCGGGCCTGCTCCTCGACACCAAGGGCCCGGAGATTCGAACCGGGGTCATGGCCGACGACGCGAAAGTGCGGCTCGAGCCCGAGGACCGCATCACCCTCACCACCGAGGAGGTCGAGGGACACGCCGGGCGGGTAAGCGTCAGCTATCATGAGCTTCCCGAGCACGTCGAGGCCGGTCGACACATCTTCGTGGCCGACGGATTGATCGACCTCGAGGTGGAAGCCGTCGAGGGGACGGAGGTGCGCTGCATCGTGCGAAGCGGTGGAACGCTCGGAAGCAGAAAAAATGTGAACATTCCGGGCGTCCGGGTAACGCTTCCGGCCATCACGGACAAGGACAAGGAGGACATCGACTTCGCGATCCGCCATGACCTGGATTTCATCGCCGCTTCCTTCGTGCGCAAGGCCGACGACGTCGTGGAGATCCAACGGCTGCTACAGGAGCGGGGCTCTCGGATCCACGTCATCGCCAAGATCGAGGACCAGGAGGGTCTGGACAACATCAGAGACATCGCCCGGGTGTCCGCCGGCGTCATGATCGCCCGGGGCGACCTCGGGGTTCAGCTGAGCACCGAACAAATTCCGTTGGCACAGAAGCGCATTATCGAAATCTGTAACGGGCGGAACAAGCCGGTGATAACCGCCACGCAGATGCTCGACTCCATGATCAACAACTCCTATCCCACCCGGGCGGAGCTCACCGACGTCGCGAACGCGATTTTTGACGGCACCGACGCGGTCATGCTCTCCGGCGAGACCGCAGGCGGCGCCTATCCCCGGCGAGCAACGGAGACCATGCACCGCATCGCCATGGCCGTCGAGGAGTCTCCCGAGTACGAACGCCGCAGGGAGAAGTACTTCACTTTCCACGAGTCTCAGGCCGATGTCGGACACGCCATCGCCCGGGCCGCCTACGTAGTTGCCCGAGACATAGAGGCACGAGCCATCGTCGCCCCGACGCTTCGCGGGAACACTCCGCGCCTGTTGTCCAAGTTTCGACCGAACGCGGACATCATCGCCGTAACTACCTCCGAGCCGGTGTTCCGGCAGCTCCTCCTCCCGTGGGGCATCGTCCCCGTTCTCTCCGAGCACGTGACCGATTCCGAGTTGATGATCCAACGCGCTCTACAGCGATCACTGCAGAGCGGCTACGTCAGCCGCAGCGACAAAGTGGTCACCGCCGCCGGAATCCCGGTCAACTCCCCTTTTCCCATGAACACCATCAAGGTGCATTTTCTCGGCAACGTGCTGAACCGCGGCCACAAGGGGGCCGGCGAGAGCTGCTCCGGGCGTATCGTAAAGGCGACCTCCGCATCGGAAGCCGCGCGCGTGCTGCGCGGCTCCGGGGACGAGATTCTGCTTATTCCCACCCTCGAGCCCGAGCATCGCGACGTTCTAAAATCGGTGCTCGGCGTCATCGTCGAGGGAGAGATGTTTCTCTCCCCCGAGGAGGCCCTCGAGACCAATCCGGAGCTCGTCGTCATTGCCGAGGTTCCGGAGGCTGTGGCACAGTTCGAAAACAGCCAGATCGTCAGCCTCGACGGGGCGGAGAAAATCATTTACGAAGGACTGTTGTAGCGGAGCGCCGCGCTATGAGCGATGCACATACCCTCTCGTATCAAGGAAAGGTCGAGGAGCTCTCGCTCCTGTTCGAGATAAGCCAGCTGCTCGATCAGAGCATGGAGCTCGACCGCGTCATCCATCCGGTGCTGCAGGCACTGGCGGACCGCCTGGGCATGCAGCACGCCGCCATAACCCTGCTCGACCGTCATACCGGCGAGCTATCCATCGAGGCGGCTTACGGGTATACCTCCAAAGAGCAGGCTCGTGGCCGATATCGCCTCGGCGAGGGGGTTACCGGTACCGTCGTACAGACGGGACAAACCCAGATTATTCCGCGTGCGGCTGAGGACTCCCGTTTCTTGAACCGCACCGGCGTGCGCAAAGAGTCCGAGGACATGTCCTTCATTTGCGTGCCCATCCGCCTGGAGAACGAAACCATCGGCGCGCTGAGCGTCGACTGCGAGCCGGCCTCCGAAGAACAGCTTGCGAGCTCGGCGCGGCTGTTATCCATCGTGACCTCCCTCATCTCGCAGGCGGTGAGACTCCGTCAGAACATTCTCGAGGAGAAGCGGCAGCTCGTCGCCGAAAACGAACGGCTACACAACGAGCTGCGGGCCAAGTTCCGGCCGCAGAATCTCATCGGCAACTCACAGGCAATGCAGACGGTCTACGACATGATCGCCCAGGTCTCCCGCAGCGAGGCTACCGTGCTGATCCGGGGTGAGAGCGGCACGGGAAAGGAGCTCGTCGCCCACGCAATTCACTACAACAGCCCCCGAGCGGAAAAACCCTTCATCAAGGTACATTGCGCCGCCCTCCCGGAGACTATCATCGAGAGCGAGCTCTTCGGGCACGAGAAGGGCTCCTTCACCGGCGCCACGAGTACCCGCAAGGGACGCTTCGAGCTTGCTCACGGCGGCACGATCTTTCTCGATGAGATCGGAGATCTTGCACCGGCAACTCAGGTCAAATTGCTGCGGGTGCTTCAGGAGCGAGAGTTTGAGCGCGTCGGCGGCAACGAAACGCTGCGGACCAACGTCCGGATCATCACCGCCACCAATCGTAATCTCGAGGAGCTCATGGAGCAGCATCAGTTTCGTGAGGATCTGTACTACCGGCTCAACGTCTTCCCGATACATCTTCCCCCGCTTCGCGACCGTAAGAGCGACATTCTTTTGCTCGCCGACCATTTCACAGAGAAGTACGGCGAAAAGAACTACAAGGATATCCAGCGGATCTCAACACCGGCCATCGACCTTTTGTCGAGCTATCACTGGCCGGGCAACGTGCGGGAGCTGGAGAACGTCATCGAGCGTGCGGCGGTATTGAGCACCGACGGCGTCATCCACAGCCACCACCTTCCGCCGACGCTGCAATCGGCGGAGTCCACGGGCACCGGTGTCCGCGACTCCCTACAGGCGCAGCTGGACAATCTGGAGCGGGAGCTCGTCATCGACGCGCTCAAACAGACCAACGGCAATATGGCCAGGGCCGCCGAACTGCTCGACGTAACCGAACGGGTCATGGGACTTCGCGTGAAAAAGCACGGGATCGACCCGCGAAAGTATCGTACATTTTCGAAGGCTGACCGGTGAGATCCTACAAAATAGTAGCTTATCATGCGTCACCCTACGTTCTTGTATAATCGTCCGACGGATGGCGCCGGCAACGCAAGCGGTTTCAACGGTAGCGGCGGTTTGCGCTAAGGGGTTTCCCGATCAATACATAGCGACCACGGTGCCGGCACAAACCACCCGGACACCGCCCGATCACGGGCTTCGAAGCACTCGAACCTGCCGGCCCGCACCACTTGGCATCAGAATTGCTTTCCCTCCTCGTAACATCTTTCGAGGAGGGGTACATCATGAATGTACGGTTGATCACCCTAATGGTCGCAGTTGGGCTCGTCGCGGGCGGGGGGACCGCCGCCGCACAGGACGCCTCAGCCGAGGAGATTCTGGCGCTGCATTCTCAGGCGCTCGACATGATCTGGCTCATCCTTGCCGCCGCGTTGGTCTTCTTCATGCAGGCCGGATTCGCGATGGTGGAAACGGGACTGACCCGGGCCAAGAACGCCGGCAACATCATTATGAAAAACCTGATGGACTTCTCAGCCGGCGCGGTAGCCTACTGGGCAATCGGCTGGGCCGTCATGTATGGGGCACCGAGCGCCGGCGGCATCCTCGGCGCGAACGGGTTCTTCCTGTCGTACACCACGGAGGCCATGAACGCATACGGCGTGGAGGAAATGTCGGCACTACTGCGCGACTGGATGTTTCAGGTCGTATTTGCGGCTACCGCGGCGACCATCGTCTCCGGCGCGATGGCCGAGCGCACGCGGTTCGCGGGATACCTTATATACAGCGTATTCATCACAGGCCTCATCTATCCGATCTCGGGCCACTGGGTCTGGGGCGGCGGTTGGCTCGCCGAGCTGGGCTTCCATGACTTCGCCGGGAGCACGGTGGTCCATTCGGTGGGCGCCTGGGCGGCGCTCGTCGGTGCCGCGATACTCGGTCCAAGGCGCGGCAAGTACGTTCGGGTGAACGGCGGGGTCACCGTGAAGGCCATCCCCGGCCACAACATGCCGCTGGCGGCTCTCGGTGTGTTCATTCTGTGGTTCGGATGGTACGGATTCAACGCCGGGAGCACGCTGTCGGGAAGCGATCTCGACATAGCGCACGTGGCGGTTACCACCACTTTGGCCGCGTCCACGGGGGCAATCGGCGCGATGGCAACCTCGTGGGTGTGGTTCGGCAAGCCGGACCCGTCGGTCTCGCTGAACGGCGCGCTCGCCGGCCTCGTGGGTATTACCGCGGGCACCTGGGTGGTGAGCCCGCTCGGCGCCGTGGTCATCGGTACGGTGGCCGGTATCCTCGTGGTGCTGTCCGTGGAGCTTCTCGACAAGGTCCTCCACGTCGACGACCCGGTCGGCGCGGTCTCGGTGCACGGCACCTGCGGCGCCTGGGGGACGATTGCCGTGGGTCTCTTTGCCGACGGCGTAAACGATCCCGGGATCGTCGGACTATTCTACGGAGGAGGATTAGGACAGCTCGGCATACAGGCCCTCGGCGTGCTCTCGGTATTCCTCTACATCGTCGCCGCCTCGGCCATACTCTTCGGTATTCTCAAGGCGTCGGGCGTCTTACGCGTTGCCGACACGGACGAGCTGCGGGGACTCGACATCGGCGAGCACGGGGTAGAGTCCTACGCCGGCTTCCAGATTTTCACGTCCATGTAACGGACGCGACACGTAAGGAGGTGACAAAATGAAACTAATCATTGCCTATATTCAGCCTCACAAGCTCAACGATGTGAAGGAAGAGCTCTACAAGCGGGAAGTCTACAAGATGTCGGTCACCAACTCGATGGGAGCCGGACAGCAGAAGGGCTATACGGAGCACTATCGGGGTGTCGATATCGAGGTAAATCTGCTGAAGAAAGTTCGCATTGAAATCGGCGTGAACGACGATTTCGTAGACCCTACCATCGAGGCGATCATCGCGGGAGCACGGACCGGCGAAATCGGGGACGGGAAGATTTTCATCGTCCCCCTCGAGCAGACCATCCGTATTCGCAGCGGGGAGCAGGGCAACGTCGCCATCGGCTGACGACGCGGAGGGGCGGCGCGCCCACGGCTCACGCTCGGGATAGGCCGCCGGCCTTCGCGGCGGCCGGCCGCGGCCGGCGGCACGGGCCCGGCGGGGGCAACCGTCCTCCAGGGCCCGCCGGCCCGACCGGCCTGCGGCGCTCGAGCCCCGCCACCGCCCTCTTTCTGCACCCGCTGTGCTTCGCTACAATGTCTCCCGTGCAGAGCAATTCTTCAAACGCGGGTCGTCCGGCCCCCGAATCCCTTGCCGATCGGCACACGGACATCCCTCGTGACATCGCGGCACGCGTGGCCACGCACTTCCCGGAACACTATTTTCGAAGCTTCACTGAACAGGAGATCGGCGCTCATCTGCGCGCTCTCGCGTCGCTCTCCGCCGAAACACCTGTGCGCGTCATCGTCAACGAAGCGCCCCAGGGCGCCGAGATAACCTTCGTCTCCTACGACGCCCCCGGGGAGTTTGCCGTGCTTGCGGGACTGCTCTCGGCGACCGGCTTCGACATCACAAGCGGCGACGTCTTCACCGAGCGCGCCGTCGCGGCAACGGGAGACGCCGCCGCGTCGACCGGACACACCGCCGCATCGACCGGAGACACCGCCGCGCCACGCGGCTCGGAGCACCCAGGTAGGCGACGCCGCGGCGGGGCCCGCTCCTGGTACCGCCGGGCGGGCTCGTTTCCCACGCCCCGCAGGCGCGAGAGCTCCCGGTTCATTGTCGATCGGTTCCTCGGCCGGCTGCGCATTCCGTTCGACGAATGGCGCGGTGAGGTTACGAGGAAGGCGGAGGGGTTCCTCTCGCAGCTGCACGAGCAGACCGAGCGGAGCTTCGACGAGGTGAAACGCCGGATCACCGAGGAGGTTGCCTCGGCCCTGGACAGATTCCCCGTTCACCGCGAGCGTGCCCTGTATCCCGTGGAAATCGACTTCGAGCCGGGAAAGACAACCACCCGCATGCGGGTGAGCGGCGTAGACACCCCCTTCTTCCTGTACGCGCTTGCCAGCGCCCTCACCCTGCACGACCTCTCGGTGGAACGTGTGGAAATCAACACCCGCGCACAGCAGGTGGAGGATCTGTTCGAGCTGGTCGATGTCTCGGGCCGACCGGTGAACGACGAGCGGCGACTGAACCAGATCCGTTTGTCGGTGGCCTTTACAAAGCAGTTCACCTATTTCCTCTCGGTTGCTCCCGACCGCTATCAGGCACTCCAACGCTTCGAGCGGCTCATCCAGGATTTTCTTACCCTCTCGGAGCGGGATCAGCTTCAATCGATGCTGTCGAGCCCCAAGGTCCTCCAGGATCTGGCCCGACTCCTCGGGGCGAGCGACTTCCTCTGGGAGGACTTCATTCGGCTGCAACACGAGCAGCTTTTGCCTTTGCTCACCCGTTCGGACCGTGAGCTTCTCAGTCACGCGCCGGAGCACGTTCACCGGGCTCTCCGGGCGGTGCTCGACGCGTGCGAGACGATCGAGGAGAAACGGCAGGCTTTGAACGACTTCAAGGACCACGAGGCATACCTCATCGACCTCGACCATATTCTGCAAGAGAACCTCGACTTCTTCTTCCTGAGCACCCGTCTGACGGCCCTGGCCGAGGCGGTCATCGAAGCGGCGTATCGCATCTGTTACGAAGCGATGGAATCACGGCACGGTACTCCCCGCACCGTGGCGGGTCTCCCTGCAAAGGCCGCGGTCCTCGGGCTGGGTAAGCTCGGCGGCGAGGCCCTCGGCTACGCTTCCGACCTGGAGATGATGTTCATCTATAGCGACGCCGGCGATACGGACGGCAATGAACCGGTACGAAACGCGGAGTTCTTTGCGGGCCTGGCAAGCGAGGTAGCGTCCTTTATCCGGGCCAAACGGGAGGGGATCTTTCAGGTCGACCTGCGTCTGCGACCTTATGGGGCTGCCGGCGCGCAGGCCTCGAGCCTGGCTCAGTTCTCCCGGTACTACTCGACCGCGGCATCGAGTCTGGAGAAGCTCGCGCTGGTGCGCATGCGCCCCGTTGCCGGAGACCGCGAGTTCGGCGGCCGTCTCGAGCGCCTGCGCGATGAACTGCTCTACGCCGCCGACAGCATCGACGTTGCCGAGCTCAAGCGGCTTCGGAATCACCAGTTGGAGTCCAAGACGCGCCCGGGGCAGCTCAACGCGAAGTTCTCCCCCGGCGGGCTCGTTGATCTCGAATACAGCGTGCAGATACTGCAGGTAACCCTCGGCAGGACCAATCCACGTCTGCGGACGCCGCGCATCCACGTGGCTCTGAAGGAGCTTGTGGCAGCCGGGGAGCTTGAAGAAGCGGAAGCGGAGCGGCTGGTCGCGGCCTATCACTTCCTCCGTAAGCTCATAAACGGATTGCGCATGTTGCGAGGGAACGCCCGCGACCTGTTCATGCCCGCCCCGGAATCCCTGGAGTTCCAGCATCTGGCGCGGCGGATGGGCTATGGGGGTTCGGGCGAGCTCGGCCCGGCCGGACAGCTGCGCATGGAGTTCGAGACACGCACGGCGGAGGTACGCGTATTCGTTGAACGGGAGCTCGGCCGCGATGCCCTGCCCGGCACGCCCTTAGGTACCGTAGCCGACGTCATCCTGGCCGAGGAAATCGATCACCACCGAACGGCAGCTATTCTCACCGGCGGCGGATTCTCGGATGTGGAGCGCAGCATCGGAAATCTCCGACGGCTTGCCGGTGGAGAAGCGCCGGAGAACCGAAAACGGCGGTATCTCTTCGCCGAGCTGGCCATCCTCGCGTGGGACGTGTTCCGCCGCGTGCCCGATCCCGACATGGCTGTGAATCACTGGGAGCAGCTTGCCGCCGCCATGCCGGACCCGGAGGCCCACTTTCTCGATCTCCAGCAGCAACCACAGCGGCTCGAGATTCTCCTAACCATTCTCGCCACGAGCCGGTTTCTCTCCCACACCCTGGTTCGCGATCACCAGTTTCTCGGATGGGCAACCGCACCTTCGGTGATCCGCGGCACTCGGAGCGAAAGCGACATGCGCGCCGACCTCGACGCAATAGACCCCAACGCGGAGACCCACGAGCAGTGGAGCGACGAGCTGCGTCGGTTTCGCCGGCGTGAGATTCTGCGCATCGGCACCCGGGACATTTGCCTGGGCGTCGAACTTCCGGTGATCACCGAGGAGCTTTCCAATCTGGCCCGTGCAATCGTCGGCGCGTCGCTTGCACGGATCCTTCGGGGCCGTCCGGCGGCGGACCCGGAGCGCTTCGCCGTAATGGCGTTCGGAAAACTCGGCGGAAACGAGCTGAACTACAGCTCCGATATCGATCTCTTCGCGATCTATGAGCCGAGCACAACCGGGGATAGCGACCTCGAGCGCCGCGCTTACACCGATGCCATGACCACCCTCAATCGCGAGCTGACCGAGCACACCGCCGAGGGATACCTGTATCGGGTGGACCTCAGGCTGCGTCCGTTCGGATCCTCGGGTATGTTGGTACAGCCGACAGGGACCGCCCTCGAGTACTATCGCTCGCGCGCCGCCGACTGGGAGCGGCAAGCGATTATCAAGCTGGGACCGGTTGCCGGAAACCGGGATCTGGCTGAGCGGTTCATCGGACAAGCGCATGCGGCGATCCCGCAGGGGCTCGACCGGGAGACGGTTTCGGAAAGTATTCGCCGTCTGCGTGCCCGCAAGACGCACGCCCTCGAGGGCTCTCCGCGGGTCGTCGACGTGAAGGAGGGACGCGGCGGCATTCGGGACATCGAGTTTCTCGTTCAAGGCCTGCAACTGCGCCACTCGGTACCGGGGGCCAGATTCGAGGGCAACACGCTTCTTGCGATCGCGTCGCTTGCTGAACGAGGCCTGTTGGATAAGGAGACGGCACAGACGCTGCGGGAAGACTATGTCTTTCTGCGCAAGACCGAGCATGTGTTACAGATTGCGGCGGACCGGCAGGTCCACGCGTTTCGCCGAGGTTCACAGGACGAGAAGATGCTTGCCTGCAGGATGCAGCAGGCCCTCGGCGACGGTGGAGATTTCTCCTGCCGCCTGGAGGAGACCCTAAAGCGGGCTCACCGCCTCTACGATACGCTTCTTACCCGTCCCGTTCGTAGCGATCGATGATTTCCGGAAACTCGTAGGTCACCCGACCGTTGTCGTCGAGCTCCATCCGGACGCGCACGTTGTCCACGAGACTCTGGAGCAACTCCTCGGCGTCCTTTACGTCGAGCCCGAGGTCAATAACCGCATCCGAGACGGTTATCCGGCCCTTGTGCTTGGCGGCAAGCTGATACACCCGAGCCTCCAGGCTGCGGCCTCCCCGGTTCACACCGTAGATGTCGGTGAGCAGGTCCCCACCCTCAGGCCACCGGCCACCGAGGCCACGCCGGTCCTGCATATCCCAGTGACGGTACATGCTCGATCCGGCCCGGACCGCAACGGCTGCTACAAACAGCGGGAGGAGAAACAGGAACGGGAATCCAAACCAGAAAAACACCTCAATGCCTCCCACCGGCCAATATAATGCAGAGCGGCCGGAAAACAAAGGGGCTTTCTCCCCGCCCCCGTACGGCGGGCCGGCACCGCCTATCGGTCGGCCAGACGCGCGGCCGCCTCACGATAGCGGCGATACCGCTCCTCGTACCTCCGGTAGGCCGCCGCATCAGGCTCTATACGCTCGCGGAACTTGACGATACGCTCGCTCGCCTCGAAGAGGTCTGTGCACTCCCCGAGGCCGACGAGGCCGCAGGATGCATTGCCGATGAGCTCGGCATCCTCCACCTCGGGCACCAGGATCTCACAGCCACTCATGTCGGCCTTCATGCGGTTCCATATCGGATTCTTTGCCTGGCCGCCGCAGACGCGCAGACTCTCCACCGCACAGCCTGTCTCCCGCAGCGTCTCCGTGGCCAGCCGCACGGCAAAACCGAGAGATTCCACGACCGCCCGGCCCAGCTCCGCCGCCCCGTGATGCGCGTTCAAACCGAGAAAGGCGCCGTCGGCGAAGCTCCATCCGTACGTCGACCTCGCGGAGGGGAAGAACAAAGGTGTATCGTGGTCGGCCTGCTCGATTTCTTCGAGGACATGGATGTAGCCGAGATCCTTGCGGCCGGTCACGTTGCGGAACCATTCGAAGGCGCTGCCGGTGGACTCGAGGATGGCCGCCACATTGTAAAGCCCTTCCCGGACGTGGGGGAGCGTTCGCAAACGGGGGTCGACGACCGGCTCCGGCGAACAGAAGTTGATCCCCTCCGAAGTGCCGGCCCGGTCGCACGTGCGCCCCGGCGCAAGCGTGGCAGTTCCGACGAGGCTCATGAGGAAGTCCGATCCCCCGGCAACGACCGGCACCCCCACCCGCAAGCCGTAGCGCTCCGCCGCCTGCTGCGTGATCGAACCGATGCGTGTCCCGGTGTGAACGAACGGCGGGAAGCGTCCCGGGTCCAACCCGTAGGCGGCGATCGCCTCGGCGTCCCAGATGTAGGGAATGAACGCATCGTTCGGTGTGACCGTAATCGTCTCCCCGGTGAGCAGAAAGTCGATGTACTCCGGCAAGGAGAGAAACCGGCGCGTGCGGTCGTACACCTCGGGGCGCTCATGCATCAGCCACGCCGCTTTGGGCAGGAAGAACGAGCGCTGCCCGGGAAGGGGCCGCTCGCAACTGTCGTTCCACAGAAGGACCGGCTCGAGGGCCCGTCCCTCGGCGTCCACCGGAACGAGCGTAGGGCCGTGGCCGCTTGCCACCACCGCATCCACCGTCTCGAGTTGGCCGACCTCGCGAAGCACGCGGACGATCGCCCCGTGGCGACGGTCTCCGTCCCAGAGCGAGGCCGATCGGGGATGGTCGAGTACCCGTTCCGTTGCGCTACTGCGCACCCTGCCCTCGGCATCGACGAGAGCGCCCTTGACGGTAGACGTCCCGACGTCGATTGCCAGAACGAACGGCATACTGCGCGACACCCCCTCCTCCGGGATTCGAATTGCGGCAAACCGTAGCACATCCCCATATACCGGTCAACATTCACCCCCTTCTACTGCTATGATCACGGCATGTACACCCGCGTTACCGCCTTGTATCTTTTCGCGCTATGCAGTGCCTTCCTGCTCGCCCCCGCCGCCCCTGGGGGGGCCGCCGGCGGCCGGTCCGCCGACGATACCGATTTGCGGCTCATCGCCGTTTTTCTGCCCACACCTGCGGATGACTACGCCCTCGCCGAGCAGGTTGTCGCCGCGGCGGAGGCTGCCGCGGAAGAGCAGGACGAGCTCGAAGTACGAGTGCAGACCCTTCCTGCGGATTCGGAAGACCCCGACGCGCAAACCATGAGCGCCGCCGCATCGGACGAACGAGTAGAGGCGCTCGTTGTCCTCGGCGCTCCCCTGATTGCGGAGTCTGCGTCGGTCGCCCGCGCCCATCCGGATCTACCGGTGCTGCTCGTGGACGGCGCCACGGCGGAGCAGGCTGCCGATAGGGCCGGCGACGAACCCGCCGGCGAGGAGACGGCGACCGGGGATCTGTCCAACATGGTGAGCATACGCGTCAACCGTCGGGAGCAGGCCTTTCTCGCCGGCTACATCGCCGGGCTCAGGCTTCTCACGCTGCAACATGGAGCCGCCGTCGACCCGCCTGAAAAGGGCGGCTTGCTGCTCGAGGAAACCTTCCCGGAGATCACCACGGTCCTCGAGTCGGGCTACCGCCTCGGTCTCAAGGCGGCGGCAAGCGAGCACGAGATCGCATCCGCCACAATTCCCCGGGACGCCGACGCGGAGGAAGCCCGCGCAGCCGTGGGAGAGCTAGCCGAAGCCGATATCCCCGTAGTGCTCTCGGCCGTGTATGCTCGGCGCGCGGCGGTCTTACAGGCTGCCGAGGAGAATGAGCTCGAACTCCTCTGGCTCGACGATCGACGACCGGAGTCCGCCCGCGATCACACCCTGGCCGCCATTGCCGCGGACGTGGGGCCGAGCACCGCCGCCGCCCTCACAACAATCCTCGAAGAAGGCCCGGAGGCGGCGGAGTCCGTGGTCCTTGACTTCGCCTCCGGAGCGCTCACGTTGAACACGGATTTCGACCGCTTTGAAGATGTATTCGACGAGGAGGAGCGCCGGCGCATCGAACACATGGCCGAGCGACTGCGTACGGGAGACCTGAAGCTACCCATGTGAGGTATCCCATGTGAGATATCCCAGGTGACGTATGCAAGAGCTTGTTGAAGCGGCACCTGCCACAAGCTGCTACATACCGTCGTGCGGGGCAGGGTCCGGCGCGAGCTCCACCGCAGAGCCCACGAGATCCCGAACCGCCTCCGACAGGCGCCTCTGCCGCGTTTCCAACCGCTCGCGGAGCTCCACGGCGCGGCGACGGGGAGCCTCGAGGTTGAGGTTGCCGGGGCTGCCCACGGCGTTTCGCCGCCCGAGAGCCTCCTGCGGATCGGGCGCCGTCACCAGCTCGGGATTGCCCCCGATCCGGCGGTAGGCCTCCCGGAAGGGAACGCCCTCGGCCACGAGATCCAGGGCGGCGTCGGTGGCGTATACCTCGGTGGGGATGGCCCGCCGCATGACCTCGCGGTGCACCTCGAGGCCCGATACGACTGCATCGGTAGCCTCTATACACGCCCGGGCGGTATCGAGCCCCCGCATGAACGGACCTTTCGTCTCCTGTACGTCCCGGTTATATCCGGCCGGAAGCGCGCGAACGACGTTTCTCACCTGATCGGCGACGCCCGAGAGCGCGGCGGTCTTTCCCCGCACGAGCTCGAGGACGTCGGGGTTCTTCTTCTGAGGCATGATGCTCGAGCCGGTGCACAGCGATTCCGGCAGGCTCACGTAGCCGATCTCCGGAAGGGAGAAAAAGATGAGGTCGGCGGCCGCCCGCCCGAGGGTCAGTCCCACCTGCGACAGCGCGTCGAGGACCACCGACTCCATCTTTCCCCGGGAAGAGACGGCATAGAGCACGTTGTTGTGCACCCGGGAGAAGCCGAGAAGCCGGGAGGTGAGCTCCCGGTCCAGAGGAAGCGGCACGCCGTAACTTGCCGCCGCACCGAGGGGGCACTGATCGAGAAGGTCATAGGCGGCCTCGAGACGGCCGAGGTCGTCGATGAGCTCCTCCGCCACGGCGCCGAGCCACAGACCGAAGGTGGAGAGCATGGCCGGCTGCATGTGGGTGCGGCCGTTCATCACCGTGCGATCCTCTTCCGCGGCGCGGCCGAGCAGCGTCTCCACCAGGTCCAGGGCCGTCTCGGCGACACGGTCGAGGGCGCGCCGCCCGTAGAGGCGCAGAGCGACGGCGACCTGGTCGTTTCGCGAGCGGCCGGTGTGGACCTTCTTGCCCACCTCACCGAGCTCCGCCACCAGACGGTTCTCCACGGCGGTGTGGCCGTCCTCGTCCCCGGCGGACACGGTGAACCCGCCGGCGGCGTGGTCGGCTATGACCGAGCGAAGGGCCGCCTCGAGGCGGCCCCCCTCGTTCTCGTTTAGGATCTCCGCGGCCCGAAGGCCCCGGACGTGGGCGATGCCGGCCACGCAGTCGGCCGGCACGAGACGCCGGTCGAGGATGTAGTCCTCGCCGACGGTAAAGCGGGCTATGCGCTCGTCGAGTGCCGCTCCCTTGTCCCAGAGCCGTGCCACGGAACCTCCCTTATACCGCCGCCGGCTCGGCGGTGTGCATGGCGAGCTCCTCGCCGTCCCGGGAGACGACGATATGATCGCCTTCCTTCACCTCGCCGGCGAGAATCTTCTTCGACAGCGGATTCTGAAGCATCGTCTGAATGGTGCGCTTCAGCGGCCGCGCGCCGAAGGCCGGATCGAAGCCCCGGTCCGCGAGAAGCTGCTTGGCCTCCGCATCGAGCTCGATCGTGATCTTGCGCTCGGCAAGCCGATCGGCCACGTCGCGCATCTCGATATCGACGATCCGCAGGATCTCATCGCGGCCGAGCCGGTTGAAGGTGATGATCTCATCGAGGCGATTGAGAAACTCCGGCTTGAAGGTGGAGTGGAGAAGCTCATTCAGCCGATCCCGAACCTCCGAGACATCGTCCACCTGCAGGATGAGATCGCTTGCGATGTTGCTCGTCATGATGATGATGGTGTTGCGGAAATCCACTACACGGCCCTGTCCGTCGGTAAGGCGTCCTTCGTCGAGCAGCTGCAACAGCACGTTGAATACGTCGGGATGCGCCTTTTCCACCTCGTCGAAGAGGATCACCGAGTAGGGCCTGCGGCGCACGACCTCGGTGAGCTGCCCGCCCTGCTCGTAGCCGACGTAGCCGGGCGGCGCCCCGATGAGCCGGGAGACGGAGAACTTCTCCATGTATTCGCTCATGTCGATGCGGGTGAGCGCCCGCTCGTCGTCAAAGAGAAAATCCGCGAGCGTCTTGGCAAGCTCCGTCTTTCCCACACCCGTGGGCCCGATGAACATGAACGTGCCCGTGGGGCGATTAATGTCCGAAAGCCCGCTCTTGTTGCGGCGGATGGCGTCGGCCACCGCGGTAATCGCGTGGTTCTGCCCGACGACCCGTTCCTCGAGAATGGACTCCAGGCGCAGGAGTTTCTGCATGTCGGAGGCGAGCATTTTACTTACCGGAATGCCGGTCCACGCGGAGACCACGTTGGCGATGTCCTCCTCGGAGACTTCCTCCCGCAGGAGCGTCTGCTCCCCTTTGAGCTTGTCGAGCTCCTCACTCGCCGAAGCGAGCTCGCGCTCGGTCTGAGGAATGAGCCCGTGCTTGATCTCCGCCGCCTTGGCAAGGTTGCCCTCGCGCTCGTAGCGCTTCTCATCGGCGGCGTAGCTCTCCAGCTGCGCCTTCAGGTCCCGGATGCGCTCGATGATCTGCTTCTCGTTCTGCCACTGTGCGTGCTTGGCGTCGCGATCGGCCTGCAGATCGGCAAGCTCCTTCTCGAGCTTCTGCAACCGGTCCCGCGAGGCTTCGTCGCTCTCCTTGCCGAGCGCCTGCTTCTCGATGTTGAGCTGCAGGATCCGGCGGTCGAGCTTGTCGAGCTCCGTCGGCTGGCTCTCGATCTCCATCTTGAGCCGGCTCGCCGCCTCGTCGACGAGGTCGATGGCCTTGTCGGGCAGGAAGCGCGAGGTGATGTAGCGGTCAGAGAGCATCGCCGCGGCGATCAGCGCCTCATCCTTGATGCGCACGCCGTGGTGCACCTCATAGCGCTCCTTCAGCCCGCGTAAGATTGCGACGGTGCTCTCCACGCTCGGCTCGTCGGTGAAGACCGTCTGGAAGCGCCGCTCGAGGGCCGCGTCCTTTTCCACGTGATTGCGGTACTCGTCGAGGGTGGTCGCACCGATGGTGCGGAGCTCTCCCCGCGCGAGGGCGGGTTTGAGCAGATTGGAAGCATCCATCGACCCTTCGGCGCTTCCCGCGCCCACGAGCGTATGCAACTCGTCTATAAACAGGATAATCTCCCCGTCGGACTGGGAAATCTCGTGAATGACCGCCTTCAGGCGCTCCTCGAACTCTCCCCGGTACTTCGTGCCCGCCACGAGCTGTCCGAGATCGAGCTGCAGGATGCGCTTGTTCTTCAGCGAATCCGGTACGTCGCCCGAGACCATACGCTGCGCAAGCCCTTCGACGATGGCCGTCTTGCCGACGCCGGGATCGCCGATCAGCACCGGGTTGTTCTTGGTGCGCCGGGAGATGACCTGCATGAGCCTGCGGATTTCCTCATCACGCCCGATGACCGGGTCGAGCTTGTCCCGGCGGGCCTCTCCGGTGACGTCCCGGCAGTATTTGTCGAGCACCTGGTAGCGGCTCTCGGGGTTCTGGTCGGTCACCCGCTGGTTGCCGCGAATGGACTGCAGGGCGCGGAGCACCTCGTCCTTGGTCAGCCCCTTTTCCTTGAGAAACCGGCCGAGCTCGGTATCCTCGAGGAGCATGGCCAACAGGATGTGCTCGGTAGAGGTGTACTCGTCCTTGAGCTCCGATGCTTCCTTTTCCGCCCGGGTAAGCACCCGACCGGCCGCCTTGGAGAGATGCATCTGCTGCGCGTCCCCATAGACCTTGGGCCGTGCGGACAGCATGGTCTTGAGCCCGTTCTCGATTTCGCCGGGCGAAACGCCGAGCCGATTCAAAAGGGGCGGTACCACCCCGTCGTCCTGGCGAACCATTGCCAGAAGGAGATGCTCCGGTTCCAGAGCGGAATGGTCGTATTCGTGTACCAGGCTCGTGGCGTCCTGAATGACCGCCTGAGCCTTGACGGTGAATTTGTCGTAGTTCATCTATAACCCTCCGATACGTATGTAACCTGGAGGAATGGGTGTGTGCTCACGAACAAATATATCTTGTCGGGGCCTTTGCGGCAAACCCGTCCGCCGGCGGCGGGGCAACGGCGCGGACCCGCCGATGGGATCGTGGGCCGGGCAGGGAACGGTCGGCGGCCGCCGGAGCCGGGCCGAGACAGCGATACCGCGCAGCGCAAGCCGCATACGGGGCTGGGTCTGGGCTCGTGCCGGATCTCGGTCTGGGCTCGAGCTGGGGCGTGCCGCCGTCCTGCGCAGCCTCGGCCCGCCCCGTTCTGTGTTGTCCCCTAGGGTCCGCTCACCGCGGAGGGGTCAGGCCGATTCGGATCTTTACCGGATAGCCTTCCCGTTCGAGCTCCGCAAGGCACTCGAGCCAGCCGTCGGCAGCTTCCGCGCTCACCGAGCTGTCCATCCGGTCGAGATTCTGCTGGTGGCTACGGCCCATAGTCTCGGCGAGCGCTTTGGCTTCCGCGAACTTTCCCTGGGCCATGAGCTCCTGCATCTTCTGCGCCATTTCCTCGTGGTCCGTGTCCCGATCGTCGTGGATGACCACCGGGTCGAGCTCCCTCTGATAGCGTTCGTAGACCACCCGGTCCATGGAAACCACCCTACCCCGCTCGTCGGTTTCACCGGTACGGGGAAAGTACCAGTAGCGAAGTCCTCCGTAGGTTTCCTCGGCCCGATCATACGCCCGTTTGTCCATGTGGCCGGTCTGCATGAGGTTCTCCAAGTGGCCGAAGACCTTGTTTACCGGGCTCGACCTCATTGCACGCATCTCGTCTACGTAAACTCCGTCGTCGGAGGTTTCATAGTGGGTGACCGGAAGGTACCTGAAGAACGCGCTCCGCCCGGTAGTACGGTTCCGATCCGCAGCCCCCTGCCTGTCGGCGGCGCCGTGCTCGGCGGTGTAGAAGGCTACGACCTTCTCGAACGGGCCTTTGCTCAGAAACTCTCCGGGGTCGGCCGTTCCGGCGGACACACACCCGGGAAAGACCGGCGCGAGTAGCTCACGGTCTTCGGCGGCGAGCCCGACCGCGGTGAGAAACAGCACCGCCCCCATCAGGACAAGCCGCGAACAGTTTCCACCTGCGGCGGAAATTCTCATCTTCTCACCTCCGCTCGTCCGAGGCGTGCCCCGGGTGCAGCGCACACGGAAGCCAATCGAAGGTCGTTCTCGGGCGTTTTGTTGAATGCTACGCCGACCCACGTGTGGTGTCAAACGCTTTTTTCCGGTTGATCGCCCGGGCCGGCACGCGTAGTATGAGGCCGGAGGAAAGACATGAGCGAAGAACTGCCCAAGGAACTCGATAACAAGGTCATCATTATGAACGGCTTTTCGCAGGAGGAGATCGTCTCCATCATGCGGGCCGTTCGCCGCCTGTTCGACAATCCGCGGGATCTCATATTTGCCAAGACCACCCCGAAGTCGGTCAACATGGTGCTCAAGGATCTCATCGTCGACATGTCCGAGGACCACGAATACCTGAAGAACAACCCGCCGGAGCAGGTGCAGCGCCGCCGGCAGGAACAGGATACGCGGCAAGCAGACAATTCCGAGCCGAACGGCACAAAGGAGGACGACTCGTGAGGCCTCGCCAAGCCCTCTCCGCGATCGCGGAATACGTCCCCGGCATGAAGAAGAAGGACGCCGTGAAGCTCTCCTCAAACGAGAATCCCTTCGGCCCCTCGCCCATGGCCTTGTCCGCCATCGAGAAGTGGGCACCGTCGGTGAACGTGTACCCCGACTCCGAAGCCGGTGAACTCAAAGCAGCGCTTGCCGGGCACCTCGGCGTGGCGCCGGAGAGACTGATAGTAGGAAACGGCTCGGACGAGGTTCTTTTCATTGCAGCCGCCACGTTTTTGAATCCCGCAGAGCGGGCGGTCATTCCCGAGCACACCTTCAGCCAGTACGAGTTTGCCACGCGGCTCTACGACGGCCGGCCGGCCTTTGCTCCCATGCGTGAGGGGCAAATACAGCTTTCGGCGATGGGCGAGCTCATTGACGGCAACACCCGGCTCGTGTTCGTTTGCAACCCGAACAACCCGACCGGTACGTATCTCTCCGAGGCCGAGCTCTTCGCCTTCGCCGAAACGGTACCCGAGGACGTGCTCCTCGTCATAGACGAGGCCTACCGCGAGTTCGCCGATGCGGACGATTTCCCCGACTCCCTGCGCCTTGCGAAAGAGCGGGACAACGTGCTCGTCCTTCGTACCTTCTCAAAGCTCTACGGGCTTGCCTCGCTTCGAATCGGTTATGGGGTTGGCTCAGAGAGCCTGATACGCACCATGCACACGGCGAAGCCACCGTTCAATACCGGCATTCTCCCGCAGAAGGCAGCGACCGCCGCCCTCTCGGACACGGAGTTCGTCCGCCGCACCCTCGAGAACAACCGCGAACAGCGCGAGGTTCTGCGGATAGAGCTTGATCAACTCGGCATGCCCCAGTATCCCTCCGAGGCCAACTTCATCTGCACCGACTGCGGACGAGACGCCGCGGCGTTCGCCGCCGACCTCGGCGAGGAAGGCGTCTCGGTGCGACCGCTCGGATCCTTCGGCATGCCCACATGGCTGCGCATTACCGTGGGAACCCCGGAGCAGAACCGGCTGCTGGTGGAGGCCCTCGTCAGGGTGCGCGAGAGGGACGCTCGAGAGGGGGTGGCGCGGTCGTGAGAACCGGGCTCGCCATTAACCTTGCCATCGCGGCGCTACCGGCCGTTCTCTTTGTCGGCTGGTCAACGAACCGAACCCGCATCTCTTACCGGGAGCACTACGTTGCTTTCCTCGCCGGCCTTCTCGCCATCATTCCGGCGTTCCCGGCAATGCTCCTGCTCTCCGGCGCGTTCTCCGGCGTGGGCGGCGCGGGCGCGGAGCTCCTGCAGGCCTTCGTGGTTGCCGGCCTGGTGGAGGAAACGGCCAAGCTGGCTCCGGTATCCTGGGTGCTGCAGCGACACCGCGTGGCCGAGCGGGACATAACCGGTTCCGGCGGCGGTAAGCGCCGGCGGCCGCCACGGAAGCGCAGCCCCGCGCCGATTTCCCTGGCCGTGACGGCGGGGCTCGGTTTCGCGTTCCTTGAAAACGGGTTCTACCTTGCCGGCTCCTCGTCCCTGCTTTTGATGCGCGCCATCCTGGCCGTGCCCTTACACGGGGCCACGGCGGCCTTTCTGGGTATTGCGCTTGCGGAAGCGCATCAGACCGCGGAGAAGCCCGGGCTGCCTGCCTTGGGGCTTGCGGGGGCGACACTGGTACACGGCTTGTACGACCTTGCCGCACGGCACGTCCCGGCGCTTGCCCCGGTGGTGGTGGCCGCCGCCATTGTACCGGCGGTGATGCTGGCAAATAGAGCAAGACCCACCCCTTGACGGGTGGACGTGTTATTCGTACATTAAGCGCAAACACGACGCAGGGTAGAGCAGCTGGCAGCTCGTCGGGCTCATAACCCGGAGGTCGCAGGTTCGAATCCTGCCCCTGCTA
>JBKHEN010000002.1:0-41789 GCA_046540795.1 Spirochaetaceae bacterium
CGCCGATACCCGCGCCGCCACCGAGGACGCCGAAAACGCCGAGAACGCCGAGAACGCCGTTGACCGCCGGAAGGCGGGGGCCGTCGCGGCGGCCGATGTGGAAGAAGCCGAGGAGGTGCGAACGGCGCGGAGCGGCGAAAAACTCCGCCGGGCGGGTCCTGCCGGAGATAGCGAGCGCACCGGCGCGGGGGAGGCCCGTGAGCAGCTTGCTTCGGCGGGGAGCGAGCGTCGGCGGAGCGCCGGAAGCGGCGAGAACGGCGGAGAAGGCCGCGGAGCGTCCGACGCGGAAGGCGACAACGATAGCGAAAGCGACGGTCAAACGGTCAAACCCGCACAGGGCCGCACACAGGGCGGCAATGCGGAGAGTAACGGCGGTCGTGAGCGTGACTCCCGGGGCTCACTGTTCGAGCGCTTGATCGCGGAGACCGACGCCAACCGCGGCTCGGAACGTTCGGCGCAGAGCGCGCGGCGCTCCGATGCCGGCGCACAGCTCGGACGGCAGCTGCGGGAAGCGCACCCGGAGATCGTGAAGCACGCGCGGCTGCTTATCCGTGGCGAGCGTGGCGGAGAGATACGGCTGCATTTGAAACCGGAGTCCCTCGGAAGCATCCGTATCCGGCTGCATCTACAGGATAATCATATAGCCGGTCGGATTATTGTCGAGAATTCTAGTGTCCGCGAGGCCTTCGAGCAGACCCTCGGGGAGCTCGAGCGGGCGTTTCACGAATCCGGTATAGAAACCGGCGAGCTCGAAGTAACCGTGGAGGAGCGTGAAGGGGAGCATCTTCCACAACAGGCGTCCAAGAATCAGGACACTCGGGCCGTTCAAGCGCTCGAAGAGAGTGTGCCGCTTCTCGCGGAGATCGAGCTGGACAACAAGCTCGTCGATTTAATCGCATAGGAGGGATGGAGAAAAATGGAAGTTCCCAGTGAGCTGCCGAATGAACTGCAAGGCGAGGCACTTTCACGGTTGAAGTCCCAGGTCGAATCGTTCAACAAGAGCGTTTCGGGCTCGCGTGAGCCGAAGGAAGAAATGGGCAAGGACGAGTTCCTCAAGCTCCTGCTCACGCAGTTGCAGAACCAGGACCCCACTAAACCGATGGAGGACAAGGAGTTCATTGCACAGATGGCGCAGTTCTCCTCCCTCGAGCAGATGACGAATATGGCGACGGAGTTCGCCAAAGTGGAAAAGTTGGTCTCGGCGGGACAGGCGTCGGATCTCCTCGGGAAAACCGTGGAAGTGGCCGACGGGGACTCGGTCGTGAGTGGCCGGGTTAAGGACGTCACCTTCGGGGAATACCCGCAGATCAACGTGGACGGCACCTATTACGACTACCAGAGCGTCCAGAGGATTAGGGAAGAGGGGGCACAGCCATGATGCGGTCGCTGTATGCCGGCGTATCCGGACTGCAGAATCATCAGACACGGATGGATACTATCGGTAACAACGTGTCGAACGTGAATACCACCGGATTTAAGAAGGGCCGTGTGCAGTTTCAGGATATGATCTCCCAGACGTTGCAGGGAGCAGCGCGGCCGCGAGAGGAAATCGGCGGGATCGATCCGAAGCAGATTGGTCTCGGAATGCAGATTGCCTCGATCGACACGCTTCATAACCAGGGGTCGCTACAGACCACCGGCGTTAAGAGCGACTTGGCGATTCAGGGGAACGGCTTCTTCGTGCTCCGGGACGGCGAGAACCAGTTCTATACCCGCGACGGTAGCTTCTCCATAGACGAGGAGGGCATGCTGGTCAACCCGGCAAACGGTATGCGCGTGCAGGGCTGGGCGGCCGAGCAGCGCGACGGCGAGGCACGGATCAATACCTCGGAATCGGTGCAGGATCTGAGTATCCCGGTGGGAAGCAAGGATCCCGCTCAGGAAACCACCGAGGTGTTCCTCGCGAGCAATCTCAACAAGAACACCCCGGAGATACCGGAAGACGCCACACAGGCGGAGATCGACGAGGGCACGTGGACCGTGGAGTACGATATCTACGATTCCTACGGAAACACCCACACCTTGCGGGTCGACTGGACGAAGGTGGACGACGTGGCCAACCAGTGGGAGGCTGCCGTGCAGATCGATCCCGAGCAAGACGTGCCGCCGAACCAGGCGGTGTCGGTGGCCGGAGTGGACAGCGCCGATGATCAGACGTTCCTGGTCGATTTTGCCAACGACGGGACCATTCAACAGGTTTCCAATGCCGACGGCGGGGTCGTCGACGAGGGTGAGCTCTCGGTAGACGTGAGCTACGAGGTCCCGGAGTCGCAGGTCGTCCTGGACGAGGAGCAGGGGCTTCCCCTTGGGCCGCAGACGCAGACCTTCAGCCTGGAGCTTGGTGAGGTCGGGGCCTTCGTCGATTCCATGACGCAGTACGCCTCGGAGAGCTCTACCAAAGTCTTCAGTCAGAACGGCAATGCCATGGGCTACCTGGAAGACTACCGCATCGACGAAAGCGGGGTCATTACCGGTATCTTCTCCAACGGAACCAAACGTCCGTTGGGGCAAGTGGCCCTTGCATCGTTCACCAATCCCGGGGGTCTTGAGAAATCGGGAGAAAATAACTATGTTCAAACCAATAACTCCGGGCTGGCCGATATTGCGGAATCCGGTGTAGCGGGAAAGGGGAAGGTCATCTCGGGTAGCCTGGAGATGAGTAACGTGGATCTCGCCGAGGAATTCACCGATATGATCACCACGCAGCGCGGGTTCCAGGGCAGCTCACGCACAATCACTACATCCGATGAGATGCTTCAGGAGATCCTCACGTTGAAGCGCTGAGGATAGTGCGATAGATGATTAGGGTTACACGGCTCGATGGGAAAGAATACTATGTGAACCCGCACCAGATCGAATACATCGAGACCAATCCCGATACCACCCTCATCATGCTGTCGGGAAAGCGGCTGATAGTCCGTGAGGACTATCAGCTCATAACCGACCGGATCGTTGAGTACCGCAAGCGCATCGGGGCGTTCAAGAGCGAGGAGTAATCGGTTATGGATTATGGTACGATAATCGGCATCGGTGCCGGGCTGATGCTCATCGTTATGGGTATTGTCACCGCCGGCGGCAACCTGGCCAATTATCTGAACCTGCCCTCCGTTCTCATTGTCATCTTCGGCTCCTTCTCGGCGATGATTGTGGCGAATCCGCTGACCCGCATGCTCGGGATCATGCGCTATGTGCGCAACGCGGTGCGGGTGCCGGACTGGCAAGAGCAGCGCATTATAGAGGAGCTGGTGCGTTTTGCAGATAAAGCCCGCAAAGAGGGGTTGTTGGCACTGGAAGACGATCTCGAGACCATCGAGGACGAGTTCATGCGTAAGGGAATTCGGCTCGTCGTCGACGGTACCGACCCCGAAATCATCAAGAACATCCTCTACAACGATCTCGGCCAACTGCAGGAACGCCACGAGACCGGTATCAAGATCTTTGACGATTGGGGAAAAATCGCGCCGGCGTTCGGTATGATCGGAACCCTCGCCGGCCTCATCGCCATGTTGGCAGATCTCGGTGGAGATGAGAGTGCTATCGGTTCCGGAATGGCTTTGGCGTTGATCACGACGATGTACGGCGCGATTTTCGCGAACCTGGTGCTGATTCCCGTTCGCAGTAAGCTTGAAGGGCACGACAAGGCGGAGACTCGCGCAAAAGAGATTATCGTGGAAGGCGTCCTTTCGATTCAGTCCGGCGACAATCCGCGGACTCTCGGAGAGAAGCTTGTCGCCTTTCTCCCTCCCGCGGAGCGCTCGGGCCTTCAGAGTGAGCTGGAGTAGTGCATGGCCAACGGCAGGACGAGGAAGAAGAAGTGTCCCCGGGAAGGCGCAGCCGACTGGCTGCTCACCTATGGGGACATGGTCACGCTGTTGCTTACGTTCTTCGTGCTCCTCTACACCACCGCGGAGGTGGACGGGTATCGACTGCGGTTGATCCTGGCGTCCTTTCAGGGCCTCGGCAATCTGCGCGGTGGGGTAACGCTATCGGAAGGGCCGCTCGCGGAACTCGGTAACACCATAGAGTCGCTTCCCTCCATGGAACAGGGACGCGCTCTCGACGAGGCCCGCCGGGAGGCGGTGAGCATTTTCGAGCCGGAGGTCCGCAGCAATCAGGTGCGTATCACGCAGGATGAGCGCGGCCTGGTTGTGTCGCTCGCGGCGGATGCCTTTTTCGAGTCCGCAAGCGCCGAGATCAACATCGAGGCATCGAGGGACGTGTTCATCAAGCTCTCGCAACTGCTGCAATCCGATGTGGTGGAGGATCGAAAGTTCCGGATCGAGGGGCATACGGACGACGTACCGACGGACCCGGAAGGTGAGTGGGAGACCAACTGGGAGCTTTCGACGGCGCGCTCACTGAACGTCTTACGGCTGCTGCGGGACTACGACGTTCCCGAGGAACGGTTTCAGGTCATGGGACTTGCCGACACGCAGCCGCTGGTGAGTAACGACACTCCCGAGGGGAGAGCCTACAATAGGCGGGTCGACGTCATCATTCTGACGGAAGGCCACCTGTAATACTGTGAGGAGACCAGGGCATGTCCGATGATCTGCTTGGTAACGAGGAAGAGTTAGAGGCTGAAGAGCAAGCTGCGGGACAGAAAGGCGGCGGCTTCTTCTCCGGGCTACTCATAGAGGTTCTCAAATGGGCAGGCATCGTCATAGGTGCCATCATTTTCATCGTAACCGTAGTTGTGCTGACGTTACGCATCATGGACACCGGGTCGGCCTCCCAGACCGAGATCCCCGAAAGCGAGGAGTACCGCAGTGCACCACCGATGTTGGAGTGGTATTCCCAGATCGGCGAGGTGCGCGGTCAAACCAACGACGAGGTGCGAAAGACCTTCATCGTGGAACCATGGCTCGGATACGAAGGGGAGAATAATCAGCTCCAGAGCGAGCTCATTCAGCGCGAGCCTATGCTCAAAGACGAGGTGCGGCAGTATTTCAGCAACAAGACCGAGGATGATCTCGTTGGCCCGGAGAACCTCAACCGGGTCAAGGAAGAGCTACGCCGCCGTCTGAACGACATTCTGAGCACCGGACGGATCGAAACGGTCGTTTTTGACCAGTATACGGTTGTTGATTTCTAGCTCGCGGTTGCAATTTCTCTTGGTGTGTGAGAGAATTACCGGCAGGAGGGGAAATTTAATTCATGACGGAGGTTCTTTCTCAGGACGAGATTGATCAGCTCTTAACGGCTATCACGTCCGGAGATGTCGAGACGGAGGAAGTCAGTAGACCCGCGGATCAGCGGAAGATAAAGATTTATGACTTCAAGCGTCCGGATAAGTTCTCCAAAGAACAGATCAGAACCGTCTCGATCATGCATGAGACGTTTGCCCGTCTGACCACCACGTCTTTGAGCGCACAGCTGCGCTCCATTGTAACCGTCCATGTCGCCTCCGTCGATCAGCTGACATACGAAGAGTTCATCCGCTCCATTCCCAGTCCGGCCACTCTGGCGGTCATAAACATGGACCCGTTGAAGGGCTCCGCCATTTTCGAGCTGGACCCGGCCATAACGTTTTCGGTGATAGACCGGCTATTCGGTGGTCCCGGCGACGAAGCCAAGCTCGACCGAGAGCTTACCGACATAGAGAGCTCGGTCATGGAGAACGTGATCGTTCGGATCCTCGGCAACATGCGGGAGGCGTGGAGCCAGGTCATTGATCTGCGCCCTCGGCTCGGTCAGATCGAAACTACGCCGCAGTTCGCCCAGATCGTCCCGCCCACCGAGATGGTCGTGCTCGTGACACTGGAGACCAAGGTCGGAGAAGTAGAGGGTATGATGAACTTCTGTATCCCCTACCTCACCATAGAGCCCATCATTTCCAAACTCTCGGCGCAGTACTGGTATTCCTCGGTACGCCGCGGGGCGACTACGGAAAACTTGAACATCCTCAAGGAGCGGCTGTCCTCCACCGAGCTGACAATGGTTGCGGAGATCGGTGCCATGGATCTTACCGTGCGCGACGTTCTGTCGCTGCAAGTAGGGGACGTCGTTCGGTTGCAAAACACTCGCGTGACGGATCCGATGGTACTGAAGATCGGAAATAAGAGGAAGTTTCTTTGTAAGCCCGGCCAGATAGGCAACAAATTGGCCGTGCAGATTATACAACAGCTCGAAGATATCGAGCAGGAAGAGTTCGAAGAGCTTGCCGCCGAGGAAGGAGAGTGAGAATGAGCGACGGATCTCTTTCTCAAGATGAGATTGATGCTCTACTGCAAGGAAGCGGCGATATGGACTTCGGCGGTGGAGGCGGGGCCGCGTCGGGCGGAGGCGGGGCGTCCATCTCCGAAGCCGAAGCAGATCGTTTCAGGCAGATAGTCGCGGCCACCCTCGAGTCGCAGAAGTCGAATCTCTCGATGTTGCTGAACCAGCAGGTGCTCCTCGAGCGGCCGTCGGCGGAGGTCGTCGATGCAGATGCGCTCACCGAGGCTCTACCGGAGCAGATTGTGGAGATAAAGCTCGACTTCACCGATGGTGTGGTCGGAGGACATTTATACGTCATGGGCGAGGATGTCGCTCTTGCGATTGCCGGTCCCATGATGGGACAGGAGGGGGTGGAGCTGGATGACGCTGCCGTCAACGCGTTGCAGGAGGCGTTTTCGCAGGTCTCCGGTCCGGTGATAACGGCGCTCGGAGAGAAGTCCGGCACTACCGTGCTTACCGGCCCCCCGAACGGTCGGCAGGTCTCCCGGGATCAGGTGCAGGCTCCGGCCGGTAACTTCGTGAAGATGACCTACGGGTTGCAGGTCGGCGGGTCGAAGGTAGGCGACATCGTCGAGGTGTATGCGCCGGAGGTCGTGCAAGCCGTCGCCGGCGCGCCTCAGCAGGGATCGCAGGCGGCCGCGCCGCAGGGCGGGTTCTCGCAGCCTCAGGCGGCCGGGTCGGCAGGCGGGCCGGGGTTTGCTCAACAACCGACGCCACAGCAGGGCGGACAGGCCATGATGGGCGCCGGTCAGGGCCCCAGCGCTCAGTCGGTTCAGTTTCCGAGCTTCCAGTCCCAGTCGTCCCAGGGTGAACAGGGCAACATCAGTCTCCTGATGGATGTCTACATGGAGATGACGGTGGAGCTCGGTCGCACCCGAAAACTGATCAAGGAAATTCTCGGTATGGGCGAGGGCACGATTATTGAGCTCGACAAGCTCGCCGGTGAACCGGTTGATATTCTCGTGAACCACAAGTTGATCGCAAAGGGTGAGGTCGTGGTCATCGATGAAAACTTCGGTGTCCGTGTAACGGAAATCGTGTCGCCGATGGAGCGGGTGAGCAACATGACGTAGTTAGACACCGCACGCGGCGACAGGTGAAATCGCGCGGCAGGTAGGGCCGCGCCCTTGGGGAGGGGAACGATCAAACGTACAATCATCATTCTTACACTCGTAGTTTGCGCGTTGCCGTTCGGGTTTGCCGAGTCGGATGAGTCCGGCCAGGAAGGGCAGGCCGAGGGTGCTCCGGCGGGGGACTCGTCCGCACAGGCGGCGGATGAGACGCAGATGACCTTCGAGAGCGAGGACGATGCCGACGCCGGTACTGCCGCCGAGAACGGCGAGCCAAGCGCCATAAACTCTCTCGGCGTGTGGGACTTCGTTCGGATGATCCTGGTCCTCGGTGTCGTGATCGCAGCCATTTACGTCGTGTTCTACCTCCTGAAGCGGGCATCCGGTGGTCGTCTCGAAAACAGTCCCATCATCCGGGTGCTCGGAAGTAGGGCGTTGCCGGGAAACAAGGGACTGCACCTGATCGAGGTCGGAAGACAGGTGTTTCTCATCGGCGTGGGGGATGACTCGATCGCCCTTGTGTCCGAAATCTCGGATCAGGAGAGCCTGGACGAGTTGCGTCTTTCGGCCTCGGCGCAAGCGCCTCCCTCCCGAGGCAGCTTTGCCGATATGCTCTCGGGATTTTTTCATGCCGGCGGGGCCCGGTCGTCACCGCGAGCGTCGGACCGAGCCGCCGGTGGGCCGAGGGGTGGCGAGAGCGGCGCGGAGGACAGCGGTGGTGAGAGTAGAGACGGCCGAAGCCGTCCCGGCGAGGGGTCCGGCGGAGGACCGGCGCGACCTTCCGGCAACGGGGGGCAGGCCGCTTCCTTCTTCGAATCACAGAAGGAGCGGTTGCGAAAATTGCGGTAGGTAATCCGGCGGTCCGAAACGGGGGCCGCATTCGTAAAACTGGGGGGGACATGAAACGAAAGAGACTCTATGCCGTGGCGTTTCTGCTGTTGGCGGTGATGCTGGCGGCGCCGGCGGCGAGCGCCCAGGAGGGACCGGGGGAGGAGAGTCTTCAGGTCCCGTTCATAGATCTCAATGTGCGTGAGCCGCAGAACAACGAGGAAGTTGCGCTCTCGGTGCAGCTTTTGCTGATTCTTGCGGTGTTGAGCCTCGCGCCCTCGATCATCATTCTTACGACCTCCTTCCTGCGTATCGCCATCGTGTTCGACTTCGTGAAACGGGCCCTGTCGCTGCAGCAGGTGCCGCCCACGCAGGTGCTGATGGGTGTCGCGCTGTTCATGACGGTATTCATCATGTGGCCGACCCTGGAAACTATGTACGAAAATGCCTATGAACCGTTTCGCGACGGGGAGATCGGGATCGAGGACGCTTACGACGAGGCGATCGGGCCGCTGCGGATCTTCATGTATCGACAGATGCGGGAAGACCCGCAGAGTATCCGGCTGTTCATGCGAATGGGCGGGCTCGAGCGACCGGCGAACCTCTCGGAGGTGCCGACGCGTGTCCTGTTGCCGGCGTTCGTGCTCCACGAGCTGACGGTTGCATTCAAGATCGGTATACTACTGTTTATCCCCTTCATCATCATAGACATGGTGGTTGCCTCGACGTTGATGTCGATGGGCATGATCATGCTACCGCCGATCATGATTTCCCTGCCGTTCAAGTTGATTCTATTCGTCCTGGTGGACGGCTGGAACCTGATTACGCAACAACTCGTAACGAGCTTTGGAGGATTCTGATGGATACCGCATATGCCATCTACATCGTTCGTGCGGGGGTGCTGCAGGTACTGCTGATGGCCGGACCCGTGCTGGGCATCGGTATGGGCGTCGGGCTCATCGTGGCCATCTTTCAGGCCACCACTTCCATACAGGATCAGACCCTGTCGTTCATCCCGAAGATCGCTGCAATTCTCTTCTCGATCGTGCTCTTCGGGCCGTGGATGATTCAGTCGCTCTTGCGGTTCACCCAGGGGCTCTTCGAGCAGATTCCTAATATGGTCGGGTGAGAGGAATCGAATGATAGACGCCGTGGCAGCCAACAGTCAGCTCTTCCTGCTGGTGTTCGTGCGTGTATTTGCGTTGCTGGCGGTGGCTCCCATGGTGTCGTCGACTTCGTTTCCCGCCTTGGCTCGGGTTGCGCTCGCGCTCTTGACCGCAGCGGTGGTTTTCCCGGAAGCGGTAAGCGCGGAGTACCCGATTCCGGAGACGGGACTGGCCTTCGTTCTTCTCCTCGTGGGCGAAGCCATGGTCGGGATCATCACCGGGTTCCTCCTGGTGTTGGTGTTCGCCGCATTTCAGCTCGGCGGCCAGATGTTCTCGCTTCAGATGGGGTTCGGTGCCTCTCAAGTGTTCGATCCTCTTTCGCAGGTCCAGATTCCCCTGATGGGTCAGTTCCTGAACATCGTGGGGATGCTCGTCTTCGTGAACATCAGTGGGTTTCAGCGGCTGTTTTTCATCGGCGTCATGCGATCCTTCGAGCGCTTTCGGGCGGTGGACCTGTTGCTCATGCGCGAAGATATCGTCAACGGCGTCATGCGGCGCCTTTCGGGGCTGTTCCAGGACGCCCTGGTCATCGCATTCCCGATCCTCGGCACGCTGATCCTGGTCTATGTAACGATGGGGCTGCTTGCCAAGGCGGCGCCGCAGATGAACCTGCTGGTCCTCGGCTTCCCGATCTCCATCGGGATCACCTTCCTGATGCTGATGGTGGGGATGCCGTTTCTTGCGGAGGCCATGTCGCGGCTGATAGACGACGGATTCGAGCTGATTGCGACGATGCTCGAATCGGGTGCGGGAGGTGGCCCGTGATCGTGCTCGGTCCCCTCACGGAAGGGGCGTGCGCCCCGGATGCCGCTCACGTGACGACTTCGTCCTTGCACGCGGACCTTGCCGCAGTCCATCTGCAATGGTTCGCCGCGCCGGAGGATGAGGGGCGAACCGAGGAGCCGACGGAGCACAAGATTCGCAAGTCCCGCGAGGAAGGCAAGGTCGCCAAGTCGCAGGACGTCACCGGAGCGATCATCCTGCTCTTCACGGTCGTGACCCTCGCGCTGTTCTCTCGCTACCTCCTGAACACCATGATCGCCATGATGCGGTTCTTCTTCGGCGGTGCGGCGGAAATGGATGTAACCCAAGGCGATGCGGTGATGCCGGCGTTCTACTCATTTTTCATCCGGCTTACGCTGCCGGTGGGGCTGGTTGCCTTCGTGGCTGCGGTCATGGGGAACATCATTCAGGTGGGCACGCTCTTTACTCTCAAGCCGATAAGCCCGGATTTCAACAAGATCGTTCCGCGTTTCGACAAGTTCCTCGAGCGAACGCTCACCTCCGTAGAAGCGCTGTACAACTGGTTCAAGTCCATGGGCAAGGTAATCGCCCTCGGTGTCCTCGCCTTTGCAAATATCTGGGTGGAGGCCGAACGGCTGATCAATCTGGTGCACGTGCCGTATCTGCAGGCGTTCGGAGCAGTCGCGGGAATAGCCTTCCGGATTCTGTTGCAGGCGGCGATCCTGCTCCTGTTGCTGTCGGTTTTCGACTACATGTTTCAACGCCGACAACATCTGGAATCTTTGAAGATGACCAGGCAGGAGGTAAAGGAAGAGCGCAAGACCTACGAAGGGGATCCGCAGGTTAAGAGCCGACTGAGACAACGAATGCAGGAGATGATGTCACGTAACATGGTGCGAAACGTGCCGGAAGCCGACGTGGTCGTCACGAACCCCAGCCACTATGCGGTGGCGCTTCAGTATGATCGTGAGACGATGATCGCGCCGACGGTGACCGCGAAGGGACAGGACCACATGGCACGAGTCATCAGGGATACGGCGGAAGAGCACGGCGTCCCGGTGATAGAGAACCGGCCGCTGGCGCGGGCACTCTATGCGGAGGTCGAAATCGGGGACGTCATCCCGGAGAAATTCTATGAGGCGGTGGTTGCCGTGTTGAAGCAAGTGTATCGCATGACCGGTCGCCGGGCAGGAGTGGTAGGATAATGGAGCGGATCCATGGCTGACGCGCAGTCGATTCTCTCGAACGCGTTTCTCAAGCAGCGCAGCGACGTTCTCGTGGCGGTCGGTGTCGTCGTGGTGGTGATGATGCTGATTATCCCGCTTCCGACGGTGCTGCTTGACGCGATGATGTCGCTCAACCTGGTTTTTGCGCTGCTTACGATCTTGATAACGCTCTACATCAAGAGCGCTCTCGAGTTCTCGGTCTTTCCCACGCTCCTTCTCGTCATTACGGTGTACGGCCTGGCGCTCAATGTCTCCTCGACGCGCCTGATTCTCTCGCAGGGAGAGCAGTTCGACGGACAGATCATCCTGGCATTCTCGAGCTTCGTCATAGGAGCCGAGGGGCAGGAAGGGCTGGTCATCGGACTCATTATCTTCATCATTATCATTGCCGTTCAGTTCATCGTTATCACCAAGGGAGCCACCCGTGTCGCCGAGGTTGCCGCGCGTTTCACACTTGATTCGTTGCCCGGTAAGCAGATGGCGATTGAGCAGGAATACAGTTCCGGCGCCATCACCGAGGAGGAGGCGACCAAGCGGAAACTGGAGCTCGAGCGGGAAGTGGACTTCTACGGCGCCATGGACGGTGCTTCCAAGTTCGTGCAGGGAAACGTGCGCGTCGGCCTTCTTATCACCGCGGTGAATATCGTCGGGGGAATCGTGGTCGGCATGACCATTCACGGGGAGACTTTTCAGGCGGCGGTGAACACGTACATCTCCCTTGCAATCGGCGACGGTCTGGTGACGCAGTTTCCGGCGCTCATGGTTTCCACCGCTACCGGTCTCATCGTCACCCGGGCTATCTCGGAGGAGACCTTCGGAGAAGAGCTTACGGCGCAGTTCACCGGGCAGGCGCGCATATACTGGATAGCGGCGGCGTTCCTCTTCGGCTTATCCCTTCTGCCGGCGTTCCCTTGGTACGTATTGATGCCGCTGGCAGGGCTCTCCGGGCTGCTCGCGTGGAGGATCGGTAGCAGGCAGGTCGCCGAGGAGAAGGAGGCCGCGGAGGCCGCCAAGCCGAAAGAAGAGGTCGAGCCGCAGCAAATGTCGCCGGTTGCCCCGCTGGACCCGCTGTCGCTGGAACTGGGATACGGGCTTGTGCCGCTTGTGGACAAGGACAAGGGTGCGGAGCTGCTCGACCGGATAACCCGTATCCGCCGCGAAGCGGCGCTGGAGCTCGGGCTGGTAGTGCCGCGTATTCGGATCATCGACAACATGCGCCTCGAGCCCTCGGAATACACCTTCAAGATCCGGGGCGTGGAGGTCGGCAGGGCGCGGATTCGCATGGGCTACTATCTGTGCATCAATCCGGGCGGAGAACGGGAGGAGATACCCGGGGAGGAGACTACCGATCCGGCCTTCGGGTTGCCGGCAAAGTGGATCACCGAGGAGTACCGGGATCAGGCCGAGCGGGCGGGGTATACCGTGGTCGATTCGCCGTCGATCATCGCCACCCACATCACCGAGCTCATCAAGCGGAATGCCGCGGATATTCTCGGACGGCAGGAGGTGAAGTCGATGCTCGACACCCTCAAGCGGGACTATCCCGCGGTGGTGGAAGACGTACAGTCCGTGCTCTCGCTCGGGGAAATTCAGAAGGTGCTTCAGGGTCTGTTGCGTGAGCAGGTGTCGATCCGGAACCTAGTGGTCATATTGGAATCGCTGGCGGACTATGGTAACATTACCAAAGACGCTGGATTTCTCGTCGAGAAGGTGCGGCAGGCGCTGAAGCGACAGATTTCGCTTCAGTATGCCGATGACGATAAAACGATGAAAGTCCTTACCCTCGATCCGTCTCTGGAGCAGCGGATCATCGATTCGCGGGTCGAGACGACGGGAGGAGTGGTGCCGGCATTGCAGCCGGACGTTCAGCGCAAATGGATCAACGCCCTCGTCAACGCCGTGGGACAGGCGCGCTCGCAGGGGGTCTTTCCCATCATTTTGTGCTCCGAGGCTGCGCGTCCGCTGGTCAAGGCAAGCGCACAGCGGGACGTTCCGGATCTGGTGGTATTGTCGGCGCCCGAAATCGTTCCGGAAGTGAAAGTCGAATCGATCGGTGAAATACGAATAGAAGAGTGAGGTTGTGGGCATGGAGTATTTCGTAGAGCAGGCACCGACGCATCTCGACGCCGAGCACAAAGTGCGGGCGAAATACGGTGACAGAGCGCGGATCATGCACCACAAGACCATTCGCATGGGCGGTTTTCTCGGTCTCTTCGCCAAAGAAGGTGTGGAGGTAACCGGCTACATCTCCTCCGCGTCCGCTCGAACGGAAGCGCCCAAACGCTCGCAGGACCTGGAGGAGGAAAAGCAGAAGATCCTCTCCGCAGCGAGGAGCGAAAAGAGCATCGACATGGTCCTCGAGGAGCTGAAGGAGATCAAGGAGCGCATGGGGGAGCGCGACGCCTCGGCCGGGGCGCCCCCCGCTGACGGCAACGTTCACCCGACCTTGGCGGCCGTGCGGGAGAAGCTGTTTCAGAACGAGTTCACCCCCTCTTATGTGGACGGCATCCTTGCTCGGGCGCGACGAACCTTCTCCATGGAGGAGCTCGAGGACGAGCGCTACGTGCAGGATCGGGTGCTCGAATGGATCGGGGAGAGTATCCATATCTACGAGCCGCAGAAGTCGCAGCGTCCGCTGGTGTACGTACTGGTCGGACCGACGGGGGTGGGAAAAACGACGACTATCGCCAAGCTCGCCGCACTATACGCCTTCAATGGCTCGCGTCCTCGGAACGTTCGCATCTTCACCATCGACAATTACCGTATCGGTGCCAGGGAACAGATGGAGACCTATGGGAACATCATGGAAATACCGGTAACGGCGGTGGACTCTAAGAGCGAGATGAAGAAGCAGCTTGCCATCTCGCAGGATGCGGACATGATATTTGTGGACACCATAGGGAAGAGCCCGCGGGAGTTCACCAAGCTCGGGGAGATGAACGAGCTTCTCCGTGCCGCCGGCGGGGCGGCGGATACGCATCTCGCCGTCAGCGCCACCACGAAGACGGCGGATCTCGAGGAGACACTGCGACAGTTCGAACCCTTCGGCTACCGCTCGGTGGTCGTCACCAAGATGGATGAGACAAATCGTCTCGGGAACGTGATAAGCGTGCTGTCGGAGAAGCAGAAACCGGTGTCGTATCTGACGAACGGTCAGAACGTGCCGGAGGATATTCGAAAGGCCACCGTCGAACACCTACTTCTTACACTCGAAGGCTTTCAGGTCGACCGACAAATGATCGAAGATAAATTTGGGGAAGTTCAACGTACGGAGAAGTGAATGGCTGATCAGGCAGAAACGCTTCGCGAGATGATGAAAAACCGAAATGGTGACTCGCAGTCCAAGACGCGGATCATCACCATCGCAAGCGGGAAGGGCGGAGTAGGGAAAACCAATATCGCTACCAACCTGGCTATCGGTTACGCGCAGCTCGGAAAGAAGGTCGTCCTTATGGACGCCGATCTGGGTCTGGCCAACGTAAACGTCGTGCTGGGGATCATACCCAAGTACAATCTCTACCACGTGATCCGGAAACAGAAGTCCATGAGTGAGGTCATCATGGACACCAATTACGGTATTCGAATCGTCGCCGGGGCTTCGGGGTTTGCAAAGATCGCGAATCTCGGGGAAGAGGAGCGGAGAAACTTCGTTGACGAGCTAGCACATCTGGAGAATGCCGACGTGATCATCATTGACACCAGCGCGGGGGTTTCGAATAACGTGCTGTCTTTTGTGGCTGCGGCGGATGAGGCAATCATCGTAACCACCCCCGAGCCCACCGCCATTACCGACGCCTACGGCATCATCAAGATCGTGGCCACGGAAATCGACAATCTGAACCTGGACCTGAAGCTGATCGTGAACCGCGTGAAGTCGGTGACCGAGGGCAAAAAGGTCGCCGAGCGGGTGATCAACATCGCGGGACAGTTTCTCAATCTAAAGGTAGACTATCTGGGCTATGTGTATGAGGATCCGAGCGTTCATCAGGCGGTGCTGAAGCAGAAGCCGTTTGCGGCTTCGGACCCCGACGGAAAGGCGGCCATCTGCGTGAAACACATCGTGAGCCGCCTGGAGAACGTGGAGTATAGGGAGGGTAACGGCCTCGGTCACTTCTTGAAGAAGCTCTTCGGGCGTAGCGAGGGGCGACTGGAAACCGCATAAAGTATTTGAGATATTGGATGAGCCTTGACTGGTATCGTCGAATTGCATAGTGTTGATAGCTAGGGGAGTCGTTGCATGGGGCCGAACCTGAAATCAAGCGGATACTTCGCCGGCACGGCTTTTCTCATCGCGGGCCTCACGGGCGCTCTCGCTGGTGTCGGTCTCGGCGTCATTTTCCTACGCGCACTCCTCGGCGCGTTCGTGTTCGGCGGCTTCGGATACCTAGCTTTTCTCGTCATCTCTCGGCGAATTCCTGAGCTTCTCACTACAACCGACGGGTCGGCATCCGCACTGGCAGGGTCCCCTCCGGAGACGGGCGGGCACGTGGACATCGTCGTGGACGACGAAGATGAAGAGGCGCAGCCGGTGGAGGAAGTGCGGACACCGGACTCCGCAATCGATATCGGCACCTCCAGCGTCGATGCTCCCGCCACCGGTCCTTCCGCCGCGGAAGCCGGCGGCGATGAGGACGCGGCCACCCTCGAAGAGCTCGGTGACGAGGAAGAGGAGACGCCGTCGGAAGGGCCGCCTCGGCCCGTGGAGGAGCTGGTGGAAGAGGTGACGGAGGTCGGCGACAGCGGCCGCCCCGGCACCAGCGGGGGGGGCACCGGCCGCGGTACCGGCACCGGCGGCGGCACCGGTGACTCCCGTGGGGCGGGCGGGGAGCCCGCACCCAATCCCCCGGCTGCCTCGGCGGCCGATGAGGTCGATGACGACTCCCTCGATTCTCTTCCTGATATCGGCGGTTTCGCCGGAAGCTTTGAGGGGGAGGGCTCCGAAACCACAGAGGAAGAAGAGGTCACGGGTGGCGCCGGCAAGAGAGACGGCGGGCATGGGGTCGACCAGGACCCTGAGGTCATCGCAAAGGCACTCCAAACGGTGATGAAACGGGATGAGTAAGAGCAAGAAGCAGGCAGATCAGGAAACGCTCCTCGCCGAGAAGTCCGAAGAGGAGTTGTGGCGGCTCTACAAAGACACCGGCGACCCGGAGATACGTGACAGGATCGTCAGGCAATACGCTCCGTTGGTGAAGTACGTCGCCGGCAAGGTTGCAGTGGGGATGCCCCATAACGTGGAGTTCGACGACCTCGTCGGCTACGGGGTATTCGGACTGTTCGACGCTATAGAGAAGTTCGATCCCCAGAAGCATGTGAAGTTCAAGACCTACGCGGTTACGCGCATTCGGGGTGCGATATTCGATGAGTTGCGCTCGATCGACTGGGTGCCCCGATCGATCCGGCAAAAGGCCCGGGAGATCGAAGATACCGTGCAGAAGCTGGAGAGTTCCCTCGGGCGGGCCGCCACCGACGAAGAAGTTGCCCGAGAGCTCGGTATCACTACCAAGGAGTACGAAAAGACCATTCAGAAGGTCAGCAGCACCTCTATCTTGTCCCTGAACGATGTCTGGTATACCGGCGAGGACAACGATAAGGTCTCCATCGCCGACAGTATCGAATCGCCCCAGAGCCTCAACCCGGACGTGATCGTTGAAAAGGACGAGATAAAGCGGGTCATTGCCGAGTCCATAAAGGAGCTCCCGGAAAAGGAGAAGAAGGTCCTCGTGCTGTACTACTACGAGGATCTCACACTGAAGGAAATCGGCCAGGTTCTCGAGGTAACGGAATCCCGGGTGTCACAGTTGCATACGAAGGCCATTATGAGGCTCCGTACCAAGCTGACCAACATCAAGAAGGGGATCATGTAGCCATGGTTCGGATATCGGAGATTCAAGGCTACATGCAGAAGCAGATGGAGGAGGATCGCCGACGGAACTACGTGAACGTTCAGGGAGATACGCTGGACGAAGCGCTCGAGCAGGCTGCGGTCGAGCTTTCCCGGCCGGTTAAGAACATCGATTTCGAGATACTGCAGAAGGGCAGCCGAGGAATATTCGGTGCCGGCCGGAAACCTTATCTGCTCCTTGCCTACCCGGCGACGGGTGAGTCGAAAGAACAGGACATGGACGACGTCTTCGATGTGGACTTCGGCTTCGAAGAGGAAGCTCAGCAGGTCGAGCGAGACGGAGAGGCCTTCGTGAGGCTTTCCTCCACGGGTATCCTGCTGAAAGTTACGCCGCCGGTTGGAAAGGGAAAAAGAGTCACCGAGCAACAGGCGATGGAGCGTATTCGGGCGCGTACCGACGCCAGACTCGACACAGGCAACGTTGCCAAGGCGGTGAAGCTTGCGGAAGGTGAGTTCAGAAAGGTCGGCGACTACGACTATAACCCCGCAGCGGACGCAGTGCTGTCGGTAGAAATTGCGGATTCGGAGATGAGAGCCTACCTTACCGCCCTCCCTCCCGGCCCCGGTGGTGCGGACCCGGATTACGACAGCCTGGTGACGTTCTTGCAGGACAACGGCGTTGTCTCCGGCTGGAAAGAGAACGTGCTTAGCCGCTTCGCCGATGACCCGGTATACCGGGAGCCGGTGCTCGTCGCCGAGGGGACATCGCCGAAGGACGGGGGCGATGCCCGTATCGCGTATAATTTCGAGACCGACGGTAGCCGCGTGAGGCTTAAGGAGCAGGACGGCAGGGTAGACTTCAAGGAGCTCGACATTATCCAGAATGTGGTTGAGGGGCAGGTACTTGCCAAAAAGATACCGGCTGAGCGGGGCACGCCGGGGCGAACGGTCACCGGGAAGCTGCTGCCGGCCAAAGACGGAAAGGACACGCCCTTACTCGTCGGCAAGAACGTCAGGCTGTCGGAGGACAAACGCACGGCGATCGCGGAGCTCAACGGGCAGGTGTTTCTCCACAACGGAAAGATACAGGTGGAGGAGGTCTACGTCGTCAACGGCGATGTGAATCTCAAGACGGGGAATATCACTTTTCTCGGCGGCGTGGTCGTAAAGGGCAACGTAGACGACGGTTTCAACGTAAAGGCATCCGGAAATATCGAGGTAGCCGGTAGTGTAGGAAAGAGCCTGCTCGACGCCGAAGGCGACATTATCGTGCGACAGGGCGTGGCGGGCAAAGAGACCGGTATCATACGTTGCGGCGGGAACCTGTGGTCCAAGTTCGTGGAGAATGTCACCGTAGAAGCCGGCGGCATGGTCATCGTGACCGACGGGATCATGAACTCGGAGATCTATGCCAACCGTAAGGTCATCTGCCGGGGCAAGCGGGCAAGTATTGTGGGAGGGCGCGTGCGTGCGGCGGAAGAAATCGACGCCAAGGCCCTCGGCACTCCCGGTGGGCGTGAGACCATTCTCGAGGTGGGGTACGATCCCAAGAGCAAACAGAAGCTCGTTGAGCTCAAGGAGAAGCGCGATGAATACAACGGGGAGCTCGACGGGATAAAACGTGATCTGAAGACGCTCATAAACCAGAGCAAGCAGAAGAAGGAAATTCCTAAGGAAAAGGTGCAGCAGTTCAAGAAGTTGCAGGCCCGCCGGAAGGAACTTGCCGAGGAGATAGAGCGGCTGGACACCGAAATCGGGGAGCTCGAGTCCTATCTGGAGGGCCTCAAGGTTTCCGGCAAGGTTGGTGCCTCCGGAACGGTGTATCCGGGAGTCAAGCTCTATGTGAAGGACGCGTATCTCGATGTGCACAACGAGTTCAACGCGGTTACCTTCAGCGCGGTGGCACAGCAGATAAAGGTCGGGAAGTACGAGGAATCAAGCGAGAATATCGAGATGATCCGGAAGGATTAGATGGCGATTCAACCCATCGACCTTCAAACGCTTATTCTCAGACTGGACAACGTGGGCAAGGAAGAGTCCGCCGCAAGGCAGGCTGCGGCGCAGAGTCAGTCCGTCGCCGGGAGTGAGATCGCCAGGCGTAGCGTAGAGCAACAGCGGGCGGTAAGTGAGACCAGAATCCTCGAAGACGGTGCCGAGCAAGTCCACGACGATGAGAGCGGTGAAGGCGCCGAAGGCGGACACGAACAGGAGCGGCGCAAGGGGAAAACTCCGGGCGACGAAGACGGGGTTTTCCGGGATCCCGACCTTGGGCAGAACGTCGACATATCCGGATAAGGATGTATGCATCCGATCGTTGTCGTGCTTCTGAACATCGGGCTCGCCGCCGTGGTATATATTCTCATTGTCCGTCGAGTAGACCGGCGTATGCGGCCGGAGCGGATTGTCGGGGAGCTGCGTGGAGAGATCGAGAGCATCATCGTGGAGTTGAATCAGACGACCGACCGCAACATTGATCTGATAGAAGACCGGGTAAACCGCCTCAACGGCTTGCTTCAGCAAGCCGACAAACGCCTTGCGGTGTTGAAGCGGGAGTTCGAAACCCGGAGCACCGGAAGCGTCGGATATAACGACATCTTGCGCCGGAGTGCGCACGGTGTACAGAATGTGCAGGGTGTCGCCCCCTCGCGGGAACCGGCCCCTGAACAGTCGACGGAAGCCGGCGGAGGGCCCGACAACGCCTCACAGCGGCAGGAAGGGGGTGCGGCCGGCGTCAGTACCGACGGCGAGAGCGCCGCCCCGGAGGGCGGTCGAGAAGCCAGACGGAAGAAGATCCTCGACCTCCACAGGAAAGGCATTGCGGCAAACATCATTGCCAATCGGACGGGTACGACGGTAGGGGAAGTCGAGCTCATCATTTCTCTTGCCGAGAGGAAGAAGTAGCATGGGACGTGTCATCGGTATCGACCTTGGCACAACGAACTCGGTTGCCGCGTTCGTGGACGGGGGAGAGCCGCGGATTATCCCCAATGACCGCGGCGCACACCTGACCCCGTCGGTGTGCAGCTTCTGCGAAAACGGAGATATCCTCGTCGGCGAGTCCGCTCGCAACCAGGCGATCGTGGCCGCGGAACGCACCGTGATACACGTCAAACGGCGTATGGGGAAGACGGAGACCATCGACATAGGGGACGCCCGCTACAGCCCGCCGGAAATCGCCGCGTTCATTCTCGGGCACATCAAGTCGTACGCCGAGCAGTATCTGGGCGAGTCGGTGGACGGAGCCGTCATCACCGTGCCGGCGCGGTTTTCCGAGGCGGCGCGTCGGGCTACGCGGCAGGCGGGTGAACGAGCCGGCCTGTCGGTGCATCGGATTCTCAACGAGCCCACCGCCGCGGCTCTGGCATATGCACGGCGAGACGCCGTGACTCGACGGATACTCGTATATGACTTCGGCGGAGGGACCTTCGACGTTACCTGTCTACTCCAGGAGGGAACTGAGTTTACCGTGCAATCGACCCGAGGCAACGAGTACCTCGGCGGGCTCGATTTCGACCTCCGACTCGAACGTATCGTCGCCAAGAGCTTCGAACGGGACTACGGTCTTTCGGTGACCACGGACCCGGGGCTCCTTCAGCAGATTCGAGAGCTCGCGGAGCGGGCAAAGATAGAACTTTCCTCCCGCGAGACGGCGATGGTGGCGCTGCCGTTCATCGCCGGCGGCGGAAAGCCGATGCACCTCCGTCGCAGTGTAACCCGGGCGGAGCTCAACGAGCTGATCGGGGAACAGGTAGAGCAGAGCATTTCCCTTACCAAGGAGGCGCTTACGGACGCGGGCTTCGAGGTTTCGACCCTGGACAATCTGGTTCTCGCCGGGGGCTCGACACGGATTCCGCTGGTGCGGGCCCGCTTGGCCGAAGAACTGGGACTCGAGGCAACCTCACTCGTGAATCCCGACGAAATTGTCGCTCTCGGTGCGGCCGTGCAGGCACATATGGTCGAGACGAAGAAGCCGGTTTTCCGCCTCACCGACGTCAATTCGCAGCCCCTCGGGGTGGAGATCGACGAAGATCGTTATGTGACGCTCTTGGAACGCAATACACGACTCCCGGCCGAGGTGAAGCGCGTGTTCACTACGGTGAGCGACAATCAACGCTCGGTGGAGATCAACGTTCTCCAGGGGGATGCCGAACGTGCGTCGAAGAACCGCTCCCTCGGAAAGTTCATGCTCAGCGGCATCCGAACGGGGCGTCGCGGAGAGCCGAAGATCGAGGTGGGGTTTGAAATGGACGCGGACGGGATCGTACACGTCTCCGCCCGAGACGTGGATACCGGGGCGGTGCAGCGCATAACGGTCACCGCCTCCCCGGGAGACGAGAATCTCGACGATCCACGGCTCACGGAGCAGCGTGTTCGGGAGCTGACCGAGCATATCGCCGAGCTCACGGGGCGGGAGAACCTCTACATTGACGAGGAGTTTCGAGGGGAAGTGAAAGAGCTGCTCGATCACGTGCGCCGAAACCGGAATCCGGCAAAGCTCCGGGAGTATCGGGTTGCCCTGGAGGCCGTGCTCGTCGAGTTGGGCACCATCTTTGAGGACATGGAGGTGAGCAACGAAGGTGCGTGAGCTATATCGCGTACTCGAAGTGGAGCCGGGGGCGGACTTCGAGACCGTTCGAGCGTCCTATCGGCGGCTTCTCAAACGGTATCATCCGGATTCCGGGGGCGCAACGGCGGACCCGGGGCGTCTCGATTCGGTGCTCGAGGCTTTTCGTCGCCTCTCCCGGTCTTATGACGTCTCTTTTGGACCGCGACGACATTCCTCCGGTGAGCAGCCGCAGAGCGTGTTCGATCTCGGACAGACCCTGGCGTCGGCGGAGAGCGTGACGACCCGAACCTTTGCCGCACGAAGCCTCGGTAATCTCGGAAAACGCAGCGCATATCCGTATCTCAGGACCGGGCTCGAAGATCCGGATCAACGGGTCGTGATCGCTTCGTTGCGAGCAATCGGGCGCCTACGGGTAACGCATGCGGTGGGCGATCTGTCGGCCCTCTTCCATGGTGCGGAGGCGGAAGTGCGACGGGTTGTCATGGAAACGGTCGGGGAAATCGGACGGCTGTCGGTGTTTCGGAACCTGCTGCTGGCGGGGCTGGAAGATGCCGACCCGGCGGTCCGGCGGCGGGCGTTGCGATTGTACGTGCGCCTCGAACGATAAAGACGCGGAACGGGAAGAGGTTGTTGAGAACGTGAGTAGCAAGCAGGCTGATCCGGAAATCTTTCACCTCTTCAGACAGGACGGGCGTCGGTATCTGGCGCTCCTGCGCCGGACGCTCCAAGAGGCCGGTGGACGGCATCTCGGCCCCGAAGAGCGACGGAAGGCGTTACGATACGCACATTCGGTGAAGTCCGAGGCGGCGTTTCTGGGCTACGACGCCGTCGCCGGGACGGCTCACCGGATCGAGGACCAACTCTCGGGGAGTTCGAGGGTCGATACTTCCTCCCTTCTCGTTGTTCTCGGGGAGCTGGAAGCCGCCTTCGACGAAGCCCTCGAGCGGGTGCAGGAAGGGGCACCCGATCTCGCCCGGGAGTCCGAGGAAGAGGAGCCGGCGGAGGAGTTGCTGGTGCGGCAGATGGGCCCCCGGGAACGTGATCGTCTCGTGGAGGCCCGCAAGCGGGGAGAGCGGCTGTTCGTTTTGGAGTGCACGCTTACCGAGCACACGCAGATGTTGGCTCCCCGGCGCTTCCTGCTGGTCAGTAATCTCGAGCAGGCCGTCAACCTGGTGGTCGGCTTTCCGGAGGTGCAGGCGGAGCGTCCGATCCGGCGCTTTGTTGCGTTACTGACCACCGACGGAGACCGGTCGGAAATCGAGGCGGCGGTCGACGTCGACCTGGTACGGTTGCTTCGACTCGAGGAAATCGACTACGACGGGTTGCTCAGACGCAAGGACGAGACCGTGGTCTCGGGGATGATTGCCGGATCGCGGGAAGTCCAGGTGACCATGTCCGTTCGTTCCTACGAGGAGCTGTGTCTCTACGCCGGCGAGCTGCATCGGCAGCTTGAGCAGCTACGCGGTCTCCTCGGGCCGGAGGAGACGGATGCGCAGACGCAGGCAATGTTGCACACCGCCGGGCGACTTGCGGAAGCCGTAGACGATACGGTAGCGCGAACATCGATGGTTACCTTGGCTCACGTATTCTCCGCGATAGAGTCTCACGCTCGCAACCTGGCGGAATTCTTGGACAAATCGGTGCGAGTCATCACCTCCGGCGCCGAGCACGAGGTATTCCTGCCGGTTGCCGAGGTGTTGAGGAACGCGTTGCTACACCTCGTGCGCAATGCCATGGACCACGGCGTGGAGCCGCCGGACGAACGGAAGGCGGCGGGAAAAGATCCGACGGCGACCGTGCGTGTTTCGGCCGGGGTGCGTGGGGATAGCCTGGTCATTCGGGTGTCGGACGACGGTCGCGGTATACCCGAGGAGTTTTACGGCATCGGAAACGGCGGGCACGGAGAGGACCGGGGAGGCGATGCAGGCCTGTGGGAAGCCGTCTCTCGCTCGGGGGTGAGTACCCGGCGGCAGGCGGATCAACTCTCCGGTCGGGGCGTGGGGCTCGACGTAGTGCGCACGCAGGTGGAACGGTACATCGGTGGTGCAGTTGCTCTGGACTCCGGGAGGGGCACCGGGACGACGGTGGAGATTCATCTGCCCCGGGCCGGGCGGCTACTGAGCATTCTGGTGGCCCGGCACGGCCGCATGGAGTTCGCGCTTCCGTCCGCCCATGTGTACGCCGTATTCGACCTCGAGGGCCGTTATGCATCGCGTGACCACTCGGGGAACCTGTTCTATCGCTATCATGGAGAGGCAATACGGCTCTATGCGGTGGAGCTCTCCGCGGTACCGACCAGCGTAGACGGGCTACGGGGGATCCTCCTGCGGATCGGGCGCCGGCGCGCCGTCGTACTTGCCGAGGAGATCGTTTCGCAGGAAACCGTGATACGGAGCAAGGATCATCCCGAGCGCGTGTTCTCCCAGGTTTTGAACCGGAATGTGGGGCTGGTCTTTCCGGTGCAGTTTCTCTGAACCGGTTCCAGCCGAGCTTGACTACGCACAGAGCGCTGATTACTTTTCCAGCAAAGCCACAAAGCACGAGGTAAGTATGTCCGGCGAAGAACGCAGATTCGACGATAGAGCTACAGACAAGGAACGCACGCAAGCCGATCAGGCAGCGGAACAATACGCAGCGGAGCAATACGCGCAGAACGCCGGCGGGGACGGTGCCCCGGAAGACACGGGTAACCGTTCCTCGGAATCAGCGGTTCCCGGCAATGCAGGGGGTGATGCCCCGGCCGCTGAGGAGGGGGCTTCGGCGCAAGCGGCGGAGGATGCTCAGGACGAGGTTGGTCGCCTTCTTGCCCGGGTCCAGGAGCTCGAACAGGAGAACAGCGACCTGAAAGACCAGTACCTACGCAAGCAGGCCGATTTCGAGAACTTTCGCAAACGCATGGCTCGCGAGAAGGCGGACGCCATCGCATATGCCAACAAGCAGTTGCTCCTCGATTTGGTAACGATCATCGACGATTTCGAGCGGGCTATCAAGTCGGCAGAGGAGTCGCGGGATTTCGATTCCTTCCATGAAGGCGTGGCGCTGATCGAAAAGCAATTCACCAATATGCTCGAGAGCAAATGGGGTCTGAAACGCTTCGATTCCGAAGGACAGGAGTTCGACCCGCAGAAGCACGAAGCGCTCATGAGTGAGGAAGCGTCGGATGTTGATCACCCTGTGGTCGTGGAGGATTTTCAGAAAGGCTACTTTCTGAACGACAAGGTGCTTCGGTCGGCAAAGGTCAAGGTGGCCGTGCCGGCGGAGAGCAACGAGGGTGCCGGGACGGAGGAGAACGTCGGCGGCGGCGGCGACGGTGCGGAATCCTAGGAGCCGGGCCCAAAGTAGTGGACGCCACAGATCGAACTTCGTATGTTAGGCGGGCAGTGCCGCCATGAGAGGAGCAATTGAATGGGAAGAATTATCGGGATAGACCTTGGCACCACCAATTCCTGCGTCGCGGTTATGGAGGGTGGCGAGCCCTCAATAGTTCAGAATGCCGAAGGGCAGCGAACCACACCCTCAATGGTGGCATTTACCTCCAAGAACGAGCGCCTCGTCGGCCAGCCGGCCAAGAACCAGATGATCACCAATCCGGAGAACACCGTGTTCTCGATCAAGCGCTTCATGGGGCGTCGTTATGACGAGGTGAGCGAAGAGATCAACATGGTCCCCTACCGGGTCATGGAGGATCCCTCCGGCGGTGCACGGGTCACAATCGGTGACAAGCAGTATTCACCGCCGGAGATATCAGCGGCAATTCTTCAGAAAATGAAGGAGACCGCGGAAGACTATCTGGGCGAGCAGGTCACTGAAGCGGTCATAACCGTACCGGCGTACTTCAACGATGCCCAGCGCCAGGCCACCAAGGATGCCGGCAAGATCGCGGGGCTCGACGTAAAGCGTATCGTGAATGAGCCTACTGCCGCCTCCCTGGCCTACGGCTTCGGGAAGGAAAACAAGGAAGAGAAGATCGCGGTCTACGATCTCGGCGGAGGTACTTTCGACATCTCCATCCTGGAGCTCGGCGACGGCGTGTTCGAGGTCAAATCGACCAACGGCGACACGCACCTCGGCGGCGATAACTTTGATCAGCGCATCATCGACTGGCTCGTGGCCGACTTCAAGAGGGATCATGGGATCGACCTTTCGGAGGATCGAATGGCTTTGCAGCGGCTGAAAGAAGCTGCCGAGAAGGCGAAGAAGGAGCTCTCGACCACCCAGACAACGGATATCAATCTTCCCTTCATTACCGCGGATAACACCGGTCCAAAGCATCTGCAGTACTCCCTCTCGCGGGCCAAGTTCGAGCAGCTCGTGGGTGACCTGATCGAGAAGACCAGGGAGCCGTGCCGCGCCGCCCTGAAAGACGCCGGCATATCCGCTTCGGAGGTTGATGAGGTCATTCTCGTTGGAGGCTCCACGCGTATACCGGCGGTTCAGGCGCTGGTCAAGGAGTTGTTCGGCCGAGACCCGCACAAAGGCGTGAACCCGGACGAGGTCGTTGCGGCCGGCGCGGCAATTCAGGGCGGCATACTCGGTGGTGACGTAAAGGATGTGCTGCTCCTCGACGTTACCCCGCTGTCCCTGGGGATAGAGACCCTCGGGGGTGTCTTCACCAAGCTGATAGAGCGGAATACCACCATACCGACGCGGAAGAGCCAGATTTTCTCTACGGCCTCCGACAACCAGACCGCGGTGTCCATTCATGTGCTGCAGGGAGAGCGGGAGATGGCATCCCGGAACCGGACCCTGGGCCGGTTCGACCTGGTGGGCATCCCTCCTGCTCCGCGCGGGGTGCCGCAGATCGAAGTATCCTTCGATATCGATGCCAATGGTATCGTCCACGTTTCGGCGAAGGATCTCGGTACAGGGAAGGAGCAGAAGATCCGCATAGAGTCCTCTTCGGGGCTTTCCGAAGAGGAAATAGACAAGATGGTCCGGGAGGCCGAGAGTCACGCGGAGGAGGACAAGCGCGCCCGCGAGGCCGCCGAAACCAGAAATGAAGCGGATAACCTGATTTACTCGACCGAAAAGTCGCTGTCGGAGTTCGGCGAGAAAATCTCGCAGGAAGAGCGGGATACCGTGCAGTCGGCGGTGAACGCGCTTCGACAGGCCATGGACGACGGCGACACCGCGGAGATCAAGGCAAAGATGGAAGAGCTCAAGCAGGCGGCCCATAAGCTCGCGGAGACAGCCTACCGGAGTGCGTCGGCGGAGCAGCAGGGTGATGCCGGTGACACCGCCCACGGCTCGGAAACTTCCGGCGGGGAGGATGCCGGGTCCGCCGAGACCGAGCACGCGGAGGATGTCGACTACGAGGTAGTGGACGAAGAAGAGTAGCGGCAAACACTCAAGCGAGATCGGATACGAGGCTTTGGCTAAAAGAGATTACTACGAAGTGCTCGGGCTCCAGCGGGGAGCTTCAAAAGAAGACATCAAAAAGGCGTACCGCAAGGTTGCCGTTGCGAATCACCCCGACAGGAATCCGGGGGACAAGCAGGCGGAAGAGCGGTTCAAGGAGGCCACCGAAGCGTACGAAGTCCTTGCGGATGATCAGAAGCGCCAGGCGTATGACCAGTTCGGCTTTGCCGGCGTGGAAGGAATGGGCGCTCAGGGCGGCTATTCCCACGCGTTCCACGACTTCGAGGACATCTTCGGCGGGTTCTCCGACATCTTCGAGAGCATCTTCGGCGGAGGTTTCGGCGCGGGCTTCGGGGGTACCCGCGGTAGGCGCGGCAGCAGGGTTCGGGCCGGTGCCGACCTCCGCTATGACATGGAGATCAGCTTCGAAGAGGCCGTCTTCGGTGCAAAGAAGGAGGTCACGTACAAGCGCCATGTCCACTGCGATCGGTGTAACGGCACCGGCGCGGAAGGCGGCGGTGGCAGAAAAACCTGTCCCACCTGTGGTGGCGTCGGTCAGGTGCGGCGCAGCCAGGGGTTCTTTTCCATCGCAAGTACGTGTCCGACCTGTGGCGGAGAAGGTCAGGTCATAGAGAACCCCTGCAGCAAATGCGACGGTACGGGGCTTCTCAAGAAAGAGCGGACCGTAAAGGTCACCATCCCCCCGGGTATCGATAGCGGTAAACGGATCAGCTTGCGGGGCGAAGGAGACGCCGGGCCGAACGGCGGACCCGCCGGGGACCTCTATGTAGTCGTGCGTGTACGTCCGCACGAGTATTTCGAGCGGCAGGGACATGATCTCTACTGCATGATTCCCATCTCCCTTACCCAGGCCGCCTTGGGCGCGGAAGTCCAGGTGCCGACCCTGGACGGCAAGCGGGTGAAGCTGGGCATACCTGCAGGCACCCAGAACGAGAAACTTTTTCGGCTGAAGAATCTGGGCGTCCCGCACCTCAGAGATTCCTCCAAGCGCGGAGATCTCTACGTCAAGATCCACATCGAAGTGCCCCGCAAACTCTCCGGGAAGGCGAAAAAGCTTCTACGGGAGCTCTCGGAGGCCCAGGGGGAAAACGACACCCCGGATCCCGTTCCCCTCTCTCGGCTGAAGTAACCCGCCTCAACTGCACCTCGGTGCCGGTCCGATAATGTAGAATGTAGAGGTGACACGTTGGGGTGACGGGTCGAAGAGGACCTCGGCGTGACCGGGAGTATGCTATGACGAAGATGTCGGGGTGCCTGGCGGGCTTGTTTCTCATTGCCGCTTTTCCGGCGGGTCCGAGTATGGCCGTGGTGGGGGCGGATTCCTCCGAAGAGCTCCCCCGAGAGCCGGCGGAGGATCAGTATTTCGACGTTGAGAGATACGACGAAGACGAATGGATGACCGACGACCGCAACGACGACGGCAACACCGATTATGCCGTGCGGGTCAATGACGATCTCGAGAAAGAGCGCGAGGCCGTGGATTACAACCACGACGGCCTGATGGACGATTTCTATTTCTACGAGAATGAGGTTCTCGTGCGCCAGGAGATCGACAGCGATCATTCCGGTGCAATCGACCTGTGGATATTCGTGCGGGACGGCGCGTACATCGAGCGCTACGAGCAGGATACGACGGGTGACGGATACCCGGACGTGATCGAAGACTATGGCAGAGAGTGATGCCCGCCGCGGGCGGCACAATGGCCCGGGTCCGGGAACCGGAGCAAGCACGTACGTCGGGTATCACGCGGTATTCGAAGTGCTCAGGCGGGGCCCCGTGGAGGGAACCGTGTACCTCGCGGCGACGAACCGAAAGGCCCGTGATATAGAGGCTGAAGCGCGTTCCCGCGGGGTCGACGTCGTCCACGTCGAACGTGAAAGGCTGAAAGAGCTGGGTGGTGAGCAGGCGCGGGGTGCCGTACTCCATGGACGGGTGGCTCCGGACTCCGCGGTGAAGACCCTGGACGGCTTTCTTGCTACCCTGAAGGTTCCGGAAGCGCTTGTCATCGTCCTCGACGGCGTGACGGATCCCCACAACGTGGGGGCGATCATTCGCAGCGCCGACCAGTTCGAAGCGGACCTCGTGATCGTGCGGGAGCGCCGCGCCGCAGGCGACACGAGCACCCTTTCTCGAACCTCCGCCGGAGCGACGGCATACGTCAATCGCATCACCGTGACGAACATCGAGGCCGCCCTGCGGCGGTTGCAGGAGGCCGCTTTCTGGGTGTACGGCGCGTCGGCGGACGGTAAACCGATCGGGGAAATCGACCTCTCCGGCCGGACCGCCCTCGTGCTCGGCGACGAAGGATCGGGGTTGTCGCCGGTGGTGCGGAGGCGGTGTGACGATCTGGTGGCAATCCCCGCCGGAGGCAACGTCGACTCGTTGAACGTTTCGGTGGCCGCCGGAATTCTCATGTACGAAGTCCGGCGGTCCACCGGGTGGAAGACGGCTCCTCGTAGCGGTCGTCTCAGGGAAGCATGAGGAAATGGGCCTCAGGAAATGTTGAACAACTGTGTCGTGTTTTCATACAAAGCGTCGGCCACTTCCTCGACCGGTTGCTCACGGAGCTCGGCTATGAATTTGAGTGTTTCCACGAGATACGACGGACGGTTCCGCTTGCCCCGGTACGCTGCGGGAACCATAAAGGGACTCTCGGACTCTATGAGGATCCGGTCCAGGGGCATGTTGCGGGCTGTCTCGTGAAGATTTCGGGCATTTCGATAGGTAACGTTCCCGGCAAACGAGATGTAGAGAGGCAGCTCGAGAGCCTGCTGCGCGTATTGCCAGTCCTCCGAGTAACAGTGTAGAACGCCGCCGCGAGGTGGTATGCGGTCCTGGAGAATCTCGAGAACGTCCTGCCCCGCCTCCCGATTGTGAATGACCACCGGAAGCTCGAGCTTAGAGGCAAGCTCCAGCTGTCGTATGAACAACTCGACCTGTGCGTCCTTGTTGCCGAACTTTCTGTAATAGTCGAGGCCCGTCTCACCGACGGCCACGACCCGGTCCATCTTGGCCCCTTCTTCGACTTGAAGTTCCCAGTCTCGACCGGGATTCACTACTTCGGACGGTGATACCCCTACGCTGTGATAGACGTGGGCGGCAGTCTTGAGGTTCTCATGGACCTGGAAGAAGTCACGCAGGTTGTTGCAGATGCTCAGAATGCCGTGAACACCCGCCTGTCGAGCCTCTTGAACGATCATAAGCTGTTCGATCGGGTCTTCGTTTATAAGCCCGATGTGCGCGTGAGAATCAAAAAGCTTCATAGTACTTCCACTGCTGTACGGGTATTGAACTCGAAGGCCAGTTCTTGCTGAAACATAGCACGGCATCTCGTAGGAGTCAAATGTTTGACGGCTTATGGGACGATTCGCCGGCGGCAGTCGATTCGCATGCCGACGATCTCGGTCCTTCGTATGTTTGACAAAGCCCGTGGGGCGTGCTAAGTTCACTTAAATAGGAGAGATGCGTCTGATTCTTGCCGACAATATGAACGGAGGAATGGCTATTGTCAGGAAGTTCCGATAGTACCCAAGCAGAGACGACAACGCATTCGCCCTTGTCGAAGCTTGCTCGCCGTCTGGGTCGGGCAGTTAAACGCGTATTGGTCGGCTTTGTCAGGCTCGGCAAACAGCGTTTCACCGTGATGCTCATACCGCATTCGGAGAAACGCGTCGTGAATTTCCAGATCAACACCTTCGCGATTGCGTTCATCGGCATATTGATCATCGGCGTTCTCGTCGGATTCTTCTATCTCTCGACCATGTTTTCGGGCTCCTCGCGTCTCATCTCGCAACGTTCACAGGAGTTGGAAAGCACGGAAGCCAGCTTGGAGGCTGTGCGGGAAGAGGTTGCCGAGGTTTCCAAGGCCGGCGAGGTTTTCGGCAGTCAGCTCACCGATACCCTGCGGTCGTTAGACCTGAGCTCGGAGGATGCGCTTTCGTCGGAAGACGGCGGCACCGGGGACCTCTCGTCCTTTCTCGACGTCCAGGAGGTGGAACCGGGGGAAATACGGGAGCTGCAGGAACTGAGAGGCCTTGCCGGTATGCTCGAGGCCTCCGTACGACCGTTGGAAGACATTCGGGACGTGCTGGATTCGCAGAAGGAGCTCCTTGCGGATCTGCCGCACCACTGGCCCGTCGCCTCCGGGCTCGGTCGAGTGACTATGGAGTTCGGACCGAACATCCATCCGGTGACCAGTCAGTGGTACTTGCATAAGGGTTTCGACATTGCCGGAACCCCAGGGACCCCCGTGATTGCCAGCGCCAACGGCAAGGTTGTGGAGCTGGGTGTGGACCCGGGCTACGGTCTGTACGTGTGGGTGCGGCACAAATATGGCTTCCGCACGCGGTATTCGCATCTCCAGACGGTCGATGTTGCCGAAGGGGATGAGGTCTATCAGGGCCAACGGGTCGGCCGTCTCGGGGACAGTGGCATATCTACGGGCCCGCACCTGGATTTTCAGATTTGGCTTGGGACGGACGTGGTGGATCCCTCCGCATTCCTGAAAATTTCGAGCGAATTCAAGCGGTGGTCCCGAGATCGCATTCACTGACGGGTAAGTTCGACGCATGGGCTACAACTCGGAAGATTCCTTTATCAACTCGATAGTCGGCGAAGGCACTCATTTTCGGGGCCATTTGGAGTTGGCGGGTCTCCTGCGCATCGACGGGGATTTTACAGGCTCCATCAAGACCAAGGGTAAGGTTCTTGTCGGGAAAGATGGTCGCGCGGACTGCAATATCGAGGCCGGGACGGTAGTTGTCGGGGGCGTTGTCCGGGGGACTATTGCATCGACGGAAAAGGTCATTGTGCTGGCCTCCGGTATGGTTATTGGTGACATATATGCGGCCCGGCTGGTCGTCGAGGAAGGTGTTATCATCGACGGAACGCTATCGATCCGCGGAGATGGGGCAGAGCCGCGGGGAGAGCGGTTTTCGCCGCGCCGTGCCTACGGAACGGTCGGACCGCTTCGATATCCGGCTCGAGCCCCCGCGGCGCGACCGGCGCGCTCCGCAACATTCGGCGTCGAATAGAGGCGACGACTATGGCGGCAATGAAACGTATCGAGAACGACGGCTTCTTCTCGTTTCGCCGGCAGGCACGCGAGGCCCGAACCGGTGCCGGCAAAGCCGCCGAAGCGCCGGAGTTCGGGACGATTCTCCGTCGGGAAGCGGAGGATTCATCGGCCGCCTCCGGGGTCTCGGAGACGAGTACCTCCCCGCCGAGCCCGGAGGAAATCGAGCATCTGCTCGACTCCGTTCACCGGCTCGGTGACGAGCTGATGCACAAGCGCACCTTCAGCGCCGTACAGCGCTACCGGGAGGCGGTCAAGGCGTTCGTTCGCCGGGTGGTGTCGAACTCCCTCGACGTGGAGGTCCATACCTCCGGCGCAAGCGTGCTGAGTCGCAAGAGGTTCTCCCTCGTGCAGATCATCGATCAGAAGCTCGATCGCTTGGTCGGCGGGATGTTGCAGAGTCAGGAGCCGCAAATGGAGCTCATGAGCAGGGTCGAGGAGATCCACGGGCTACTCGTCGATCTCTCCCATTAGAGGAAAGGTAGAGTATGAGCAATAATCTCCCGGGAGTGCCGGCTGCTTCGCCTCCGGCATACGCAGGCTGCGGCATCTGCGATTCAATACCGGCGGGTACGCCGTTCATCGTCAAAGTGCTTCACTCCAGTGAGACGGAGCTGTGTCGTATCGGCGACGAGGAGGATATCGGAGAGGTGCGCTGTGGGAATCTGGTGGTCGTCATGACCCGTTACGGGGGCGACCTTGCCCGGGTTCTCGGCCCCGTGCGTCCCGAGAACGTCGGGGCATGGGAGCACGAGCGCACTATTCAGCGTATCGCCACCGAAAGTGACATCGCCCGTTACGAGCAGAATCTGGAGAAGGAAGAGCGCGCGGTGGATATTTGCCGCAACAAGATCGGGAAGCACGGGCTCGACATGAAGCTCGTGTCGGCCCACTACGTGCTCGAGGAGCCGAAGATCCTCTTCTTCTTTACGGCGGAGTCACGGGTGGATTTTCGTGACCTGGTGAAGGACCTGGTCGCCGAGTTTCGAATGCGTATCGAGTTGCGTCAGATCGGCGTGCGAGACGACTCCCGGGTGCTGGGGGGCACCGGCGTCTGCGGACGGGTATTCTGCTGTCACGGCCTTACGAACAAGCTGAAACCCGTGTCGATCAAGATGGCCAAGGTGCAGAATCTCAGTCTCAACTCCATGAAAATATCCGGACCATGCGGGCGCCTGTTGTGCTGCCTGGCGTACGAATACGAGCACTACACCGAGCAGAAGGACAAGCTCCCCTCCGACGGTACACGAATACGATTCGACGGCAGCACGTTTCAGGTGTGTGAGGTAAACGTCATTTCAAACGAGGTACGAATGTTCGCCCGCGAGGACGGCCGCTATGTGACCGTCGCCGGTGACCGGTTCAAATACTACTCGCGCGAGAGACGGTGGGCCGTCGACGAAGAGAGCGTGACGGAGGATCGCGAGGCGGGTATGGAGCGCGCCGTGGACAGGGAAATGGTGGACACGGAAGAACAGTACCCGCGGAACGGGGAATGAACCCTCTTTATCCGCGCTCGTATTGCAGCTTATAAAGGTTTGCGTAGACACCGCCCTCGGAAAGCAGCTCGTCATGCGTCCCGGCTTCCACGATCTCGCCGTGGGACAACACCAGAATCCGATCGGCGTTCTTGATGGTAGAAAGACGGTGCGCAATGACAAGGGACGTGCGGCGTTCAAGCAGCGCTTGCATGCCCTCCTGTATCAGCCGTTCGGTGTCCGTGTCCACACTGGAGGTGGCTTCGTCGAGAATGATTACGGTGGGATCGTGAACCACGACTCGTGCAAAGGAAACGAGCTGCCGTTGCCCGACCGACAGGTTTGCCCCTCGCTCGTCGAGTCGCGTCAGATAGCCCTCGGGTAAACGTCGAATGAAACTGTCCGCCTGCACCGCCTGTGCCGCCTGTTCGAGCCTTCCGTCCTGGAAAGCTTCTCCGAGGGCAATATTCTCGCGTATTGTATCCCGAAAGATGAACACGTCCTGGTCGATGGGCTGGACGAGCCCGCGAAGCTCGGCAATGGGAATATCTCGGATGTCGATTCCGTCGATGAGGATGCGGCCGGAGTCGACGTCCCACAACCGCGAGAGCAGGTTTGCAATCGTGGTCTTGCCGGCACCCGTATAACCGACGAGCGCAACGGTCTCTCCCGGCGGAATCCGGAAACTGAGGTTCCTGATTACCGGCTCTCCCGGTCGATACGAGAAGGTGACGTCTTCAAATGCGACTTCCCCGCGAACGGGACGAGGGAGGCGTCGGGTACCGGAATCTTCGATCCGGTCCTCGTCTTCGAGGAGCTCGAGAATACGTTCGCCTCCGGCTAGTGCGCTCTGCAACACCACGAACTGCTCGGATATCGACATCAGTTGCCGAAAGAACCGCCGCACCAGATCAATGCCCGCAATCAACATCCCTAGAGTTACGACGCCCTCGAGTACCGAGGCCGCCCCGAGGTAGATTACCACGGCAACGGATGCGGAGGAGAGCAGATCGATGATCGGGCGAAACGTGGCGAATACATACATTTCCCCGAGGCCGGCTCGTAGGAGCGAGTCGCTCCGCTCCTTGAACGCGTTGCCGATCCGTCCTTCTTGAGTGAACAGCTGTACCACCGACATTCCCGAAATGTGCTCGGAGAGGAAGGTGTTTACCCGGGAGATCCATACACGAACGTTGCGAAACGCGTCGCGGGCCTTGGTTCGGAAATACAGCGTTACCAGCACTACCGGTGGGAGCGTCGTAGCCACGATTAATCCGAGCCGCGTGCTCAAGAGAAAAACCGTGACGATAACCCCTACCATGATGGAGATGTTCTTCAGCAAGTTGGCGAGAACGTTCGTGAAAAGCTCGTTGATCGTCTCTACGTCGTTGGTAATCCGCGTAACCAGACGTCCAACGGGATTTCGGTGGAGAAAGGCCAGCCGCTGCCTGACAACGTGATCATAGAGTCTGGTTCTGAGCCCCTTCATCACGCGCTGACCGGCAGCCGCCATGAGGTACACCTGGGCGAAGGTGAAGACGAAAACACCGACAAGAAGGCCGAGGAAGAATAGGCTCTTCCGAGCGAGGGCGGTGAGGTCCTGAGAGCGGATGACCCGAAGCTCTTCCTCGCTCAAGTCCGAAAGCGCCTCGGCGGGGAGGGCGGCGTGGTCGGCGTCCTCGACGGTGTATACCGTCTCGGGGTGGGATGCCGCCACAAGCCGCGCCTCGGCGTCCCGCAGTGGAAAGACATAATAGCCTTCCCGCGAAAACACGCCGTCCTGCTGGAGCCCTCGCTTATCAACGCCGGCGAGTGCCGTGAGAGAGCTTTCCAGAACGTAGGCTCTCTTGCCGATGAGGACAGGCTCTACGTCTGCGAGCTCGTCCGTTATCGCGGTGACCTCCTCGGGGTCTCCTCGCAGGTACTCCGAGGTCAGATCGCGGTCCACCGCGCGCTGAATGACCACCGGCAGCGCCAGCTCCGCGGCGGTGGCCAAACCCAGAGCCAGAACCGCGATTATGAGAATGACCAGGTGGGGCTTCACGAACACGAAGAGGCGACGGACTACCTCGGGGTTGTAGCCGGTGATTACCTTTTCCTCATCCACCGAAGCCTCCCCGCGTCGAACCATGATGGTGGGTTTCTTCCCGGGACTCCGCCTGCTGCAGGCGGTAGATGTCCCTATACATCCCCTCTTGCTCGGTGAGCTCCTCGTGTGAGCCGTGCTGGATAATCCGGCCTTCATCGAGGACGTAGATATAGTCGCACCGCGAGAGCGCCGACACTCGATGGGCTATGATGACGTTGGTCATTCCCCGTCCCCGTCGCCGATCCAGAAGCCGGGAGAGAATCTTCTCTTCGCTCTCGGTGTCTACGGCGGAGAGCGCGTCGTCCAGCACGAGTATAGGACGGCAGGCGGCGAGGGCACGTGAGATGGCAACCCGTTGTTTCTGTCCTCCGGAAAGCGTTACCCCCCGTTCACCCACCAGGGTGTCCCAGCCTTCCGGGAACTGCGCGACATCGCGGTCGATCGTGGAGATTTCCGCGACCTCTCGTACCAGGGAATCGGAGGCGTCCGGTCGGGCGAACCGGATATTATCGGCAATGGTGGCCGAGAACAGGAACGTGTCCTGGGGTACCATCGCAAACGCCTGGCGGAGGCTGGTGAGGTCGTATTCCCCCACGTCGTGACCACCGAGAAAGACGGTACCCGGGGGCGGGTCGAGGATGCGCGGCAAGAGCGATACCAGCGTGGACTTTCCGGAACCGGTGCGGCCGAGGACGCCGACGGTCGAGCCCTCGGGTACCTCGATATGCACGCCGTTCAACGTGGGAGCGCGTCGTTCGTCATGCGAGAAGGTGAGCCCGCGAATTCCTATCCCGTAGTGCGGCACGGTGCCGAGAGCTCCCTCGGGGCTGCGGATATCCGGCTCTCGATGGATGACCGCGTTTAATCGCTTGAGTGATGCTCCTCCACGGGCGATGAGATTGACGAGGAAACCCGCTCCCATCATCGGCCACACGAGCATCTCCAGGTACGTCAGAGTGGCGACGAACTCGCCGGGCGTAATGCTTCCCACCACGACGGCGGTACCGCCGAAGCGCAAGAGCAGCAGGGAGGTGAGACCCGAGAGGAAGGTCACCGCCGGAAAGAACATTCCGGAGACGCGAACGTAGGCGAGATTCCTTCCGAGGTATTCGTCGTTGGCGGCGGCAAATCGGCGATTGAAGTATGCCTCCTTACCGAACGTCTTTATCACTCGAACGCCGGTCACCGATTCCTGCACGCCGCTGCTAAGCTCCGCGAAGCTCTCCTGCACTCGTCTGAAGAGCCTGGTCATTATCCGTCCCGCCACGAGGATCATGCCCGTCATGAAGGGCAGGGGAATGATGACGATTGCCGCGAGCCTGGGATTCTGCGAGAAGAGAATGATGAGTATGGCCAGGGTCATGAAGATCCCGTCCACGAAGGCAACCAGTCCCATCCCCGCGGCCATTCGTACGTTCTTGAGATCGTTGGTTGCGCGAGCCATGAGATCCCCGGTCGTGGTTTCCCGATAGTAGCTCGACGACAACCGCAGCAGGTTACCGAACATGGCCTCTCGCAGCTCGGCCTCGATCCGTCGTGAGGCTCCATGAAGGAAGTACCGCCAGCCGAATCGGGCTACGGCAATGACCACGGCAAGCCCTATGAGCAGGAGCATGTAGCGGCCGACTTCGGAGAGAGAAAAGCCGGTGACCGTCATGGTATCGACGGCACGGCGAATCAGTTGCGGGATGAACAGCTGTCCCCCGCTGGTTACCACCAGGGTGAGAACACCGGCGATGTAATGCCAACGGTATTTCCGCACCAGCGGAAGAAGAGTTTTGTACGCGCCCAGCATGTGCCCGCCTAAGGTACAATGTTCCCGCGGGAAAAGAAAGAGTGAGTCCTTTGCTTGACAGGAGATGAGGAATTTGATACGTTTCAGCCTCACTGAGGGACAATTGAATAAGGAGTAATTCTTGGTAATAAAGGGATCTGCAGCCAAGCGCCATCGACAGGCGCGTAAGCGGCGTATGCGCAACCGTGTCTCGCGGAGCCGGGTGCGCACCGAGATTCGGAAGTTTCTTGCCGCCGTAGAGAACAAGAACAAAGCGGAGGCGGAGGATCGGTTTCACACGGCCGCCAAGCTTGTGGATACCGCCGCCGGCAAGGGCGTTTATCACAAGAATACCGCAGCCCGAACAAAATCTCGTCTTCAGAAGAAGCTCAACGAACTCTAGGTGAGCTCCGGCTGCGCAAAGCTGCCGTCTTCCATCGAGGAGCGCACGTGGCAAAGGACAAGCTTACCAAAGCGGAAATCGTCGACAACATCGCCGAGACGACCGACGTCAGCAAGAAGGAAATCCAGCGAATCATCGATTCCTTCTTCTCTCAGGTCAAGTCTGCCCTGCTCGAGGACCGGGTGGTAGAATTTCGGGGATTCGGTACGTTCGAGATTCGTACCCGTAAGGGGCGCGAGAAAGCCCGCAATCCCAAGACCGGTGAGACGGTCAGTGTACAGAACCACGGCGTGGTGGTTTTCCGCCCCGGCAAGGAGCTGAAAGACGCCTCGTGGTCGCTTCGGAGCTGACCCCCCCCTACGATCGGCACTGCCTGCGGCGGGCGGACCGTGAAACGTAGCGGACCGAGCGGTCAGACGGAGTCCGGCAAGGGCGTAGACAATTGATTGACAGGTCTCGGGGGTTCTGAGACAATTACTCGAAGGTGCTTCCAAATGAGCGACAAAGGGACCATTCTCATCGTCGACGACGAGCAAATCAACCTGGACTTCTTCGATGTCATGCTTTCCAAGCTCGGTTTTCGGGTTGAAAAGGCTCACGACGGGGAGGAAGCCCTGGAACTGGTCACGGAGGTTGAACCGGACCTCATTATTCTCGACAACATCATGCCGAAGCTCTCCGGCTGGGAAGTGACCCGCATCCTGAAACAGGATGAGGACTATGCCGATGTGCGGGATGTGCCGGTCATCATGTTCTCGGCAATGGATGATGTTAAGGACAAGATCGAGGGGTTCGAGCTCGGGATCGAGGACTACATCACGAAACCGTTCAACTTCTCCGAAGTCCTTGCCAGAATCAAGGCGGTGCTCCGGCATCGGGAACTTTCCCAACAGGTCATAGAGCGAGAGCGCCGTATCGCCATCGCGGAATCGCTGAACCAGTCCCTGGTATATTTTACGCGCCATCTCCGTCAGCCGGTGCTGGAACTACTGAACGCCGCTACTGAACTGGATCCGGAAGACCCGTCAGCTGTGCGTACGTTCGTGGATCTGGTACGCAAAGAGTCCGAACAGACGCTGGCCACGCTCGACGGGCTGGAGGAGGAAATCGCGGAGCTTCAAAGCAAGGGCGACGAGATAAAGGCACGGGAAACCACGCTGGAGATGCTCGAAGAGAAGTATCAGAAGCATTTCGATAACTACCGGAAGCAGACCGGGGTGCAGCACGGCGGATCACAAGACGGGTGACTACGGAGAACGTGTCGCGGTGATATCCCAACAGAAGCGCGAGGTGCTTTTTCACTTCGCCGAGGGTCGAAAGCATTACAAGTTGATGAACTTCGAGGACGCGCTTGCGTGTTTCGAGCGTGCACTGGAAGTGGACCCGGCCGACGGGCCCTCACGGGTGTATGTGGAGCGGTGTCGTCATTACAGCGAGATTCCGCCGCCCGAAGACTGGGACGGCGTGTTCGTCATGCAAACGAAATAGCACATGGGTAGAAACACAGGAAAGAAGTCCAAGGATCTCCCGCGTATCGTGACTCGCCTCGGGCCGCGCACGGCGTTCAATGGAACCATGCGGTTCTCGGCCCCGGTGAAAATCAGCGGTCGGTTCGAGGGAGAAATCGTGGCCGAAGGGTTCTTGTATATCGATGAGAGTGCGCACGTGCGGGCCGACGTTACCGCCCCGGCGGTGGTTATCGCCGGTGAGGTGCATGGAAACGTCCAGGCCGGGCAACGCGTGGAGATGCTGCCGGGGGGCAAGATCTACGGAAACGTTCGCACTGCAAAACTGAGGATAGCGGACGGGGTCGTATTTGACGGAAAGTGCGAGATGCTTCGCAATCCGGAAGGTATCGACGTATTCTCGGCTCCCGTGGAGCAGTTGAAAGAGTCGGCGCAACGTGTCTGAGCGGGCGGCGCGCGCGGCAATACTATGCGTCGGGGATGAACTCACCGAGGGGCGGACGCTCGATCGACATGGAAAGTACCTCGCGGAGCTGCTAACGGAACTCGGTGCGGAGGTCGATCGGGTAGCGCTGATACCCGACCGCTTGGACGCGTACCGCAGAGAGTTTTCCGACCTGATACCGCGGGTCGGTACATTGCTGGTGACCGGCGGGCTCGGCCCCACATCCGACGATCTTACCCGAGAAGCGGTTGCCGAGGCGGCGCAGGTAGGGCTGGAGTTCCGTGACGACGTCTGGAGATGGCTGCAGGAACGGTTTCGCGGCCGACGCCTCTCGGAATCAAACCGGAAGCAGGCCCTGGTGCCCTCGGGGTTCGACATCATACCCAACCAGGCCGGCACGGCGCCGGGGTTCGCCGGCGAGATAGACGGGTGTATGGTAATCGCGCTTCCCGGGCCGCCCGCGGAGCTCCGGCGTATGGTCGATGGACAGGTGCGCGGCTTTCTGCAGGAACGGTTGCAGGTTCCCGCGGCGCAGATCCAGTGGTTGACGGCCTTCGGCGTCCCGGAGTCGGAGCTCGAGGAGAGCCTGCGGCGTTGTGCAGACCCGGGGATACGGTGGGGTACCAACGTCGAGGAGTTTCGGATTCTCGTGGCGCTGCGTGACGGAACCGCGGAAGTGCGGCGGAGTTTCTTCCGACGATTACAGGAGGAGCTCGGCGGAGACCGCCTCGTAGAGGGCCAGGTTCGGATCGGCGAGGTCATCCGCAGAGACCTGGAGGCGGCCGGCGAACAGCTGATGTGTGTTGAATCCTGTACCGGCGGTCTGATTACCAAGCTGATAACGGACGTGCCCGGCAGTTCCGCCGTGTTCTGGGGCGGCATCACCGCCTATTCCTATGAGGCAAAGGAACGGCTGCTGGGGGTGCAACATGAGACTCTCGAGCGCTACGGGGCGGTGAGTGAGGAAACGGCCCGGGAGATGGCGCTGGGGGGTGTGCGTCGAAGCGGGGCTGCTGCCCGCATTGCGGTAAGCGTAACCGGAATTGCCGGTCCCGGCGGCGGTACCGAAGAGAAACCGGTGGGAACGGTGTGGCTTGCGGTGGCGATCGGCGAGGAGATCGTGCGGACTCGACGAGTATTCCTGCCGCGGGGACGGGACCGGATTCGCCGGTGGTCGGCGGTCAATGCGTTACTGCTGCTGAGAGAGGCGCTTCGGGCGGGACCGCTTGAGGCTGCCGACTTGACAGGACGAGGTTGAGCGGCTATATTACTAGCAAGCCTTCTAATCCACGAGCACGTTCCGCCGCAACAAAGCAGAAAACAGATGGAGCCGTGGACGGGGTTCCTAATGCCTCGCCCCCATATTACAACGCATTACCACCACTGAAGAACCGTTTGGAGTATCCAATGGCTTTTGGGCAAGATGATGGACAATCTCGGGGAAGTGCTTTCTGGGAGGACAGCAACGTGGAAAGATCCACCGAAATACAGCGGGAGTTCGAATTGCAGGCTGCCGAGGGAGATCGGGAGCCGACTCCTGAAGCGGAAAAGCCGTCCATGAACGAAGGGACGGACGGCAGCGCCGACGCCGAAGATGCCGAGACGGAGGCCTCTTCTAGGGAAGACGGAGATGAGGAAGCGGCAGGCAAGAAGAAGGCTCCGAAGAAGAAAATCCGAGTGGCCCTGATAAAGGACAACGGCAAGCAAAACGGCAAAGATAACACCAAAGACACTCCCGGCACGCGTGGCAACACTACCCCCGGTGAGACCGCCACTTCCGGCGACGACACCGGCACGACACCGTCGGAAACGGGTGTCGAAAACGGCAACGATTCCGGCGAACAAGCCGTTACGCAGTCGCAGCAGGGGAGCGCAAGCGGGACCCGCTCCGGCAACGAAAAGACCTCCGAAGATAACACCGGTGAAGCCGCCGGCAACCGTAGCGGAGAAGGAGACGGCAGCGGCGGCCGCAACCGAGGAAAGCGGAACCGATCCAATCGTCGCGGCGGCGGCGG
>JBKHEN010000003.1:0-40575 GCA_046540795.1 Spirochaetaceae bacterium
TTCCCGCGTGCTGTTCTGCGAGGCGGATCCCCTGCAGATCGCCCTCCGCCGTGGTCTGCATCCGGCCGCCGGCGGACGGGGGCACGCCGCCACGGCCTCCCGCTACGACCTCACCCTCATCGTGGAGCCCCGCGGCGGCGGACAAACGGCCGGCCGAACCGACAAGGCGGAGGCGTTCACCGCGCGCATGGAGGAAGAGCTGCGCCGCCGCGGGGCTCCCGTTATCCGCATCGGCGCAGCGAGCGAGCACGAGCTCCTCGACCAGGCGGTGGCGGAGGTGGAACGGGTGCTTGCCGCCGAGAGAAAGGTGCAACCATGACTTTACTTCCCGGATACGTGCGGATACGCTGGTAGGTGATAAGCCACTGAAAAGAAGCGAACATGTCGTTTCGCCTGGGTCTGCAGATAAGCCAACTCGATATGGGCTATAACCGGCGTTTGATTCGGGGCGTGCAACGCTATGTCGAGGAACGGCACATCGATCTCCGTGTTTTCGTCGGTCGCAGTTTCCGCATCCCCCACGGCTTCGATTATCAGAAAGTATCCGTTTACAACCACATACACACCGGGAACGTCGACGGACTGCTGGTCGCAAGCGGTACACAATGCAACTACGTCGAGGTCAAGCGGTTGCTGCAGTACGTCGAGCACCTTTCGCCGTTGCCGGTGGTCAGCCTCGGCATAGACCTCCCGGGATACCCGTCGGTATGTATCGACGATGCTCCGGGAATGCGACAGCTGCTGGCACATCTGGTCGATGATCACGGCTGTCGCCGAATTGCGCTGATCAACGGTCCGCAACGCAATCCCCAAGCAGCCTCCCGCTTTCGCGTGTTTCGCGAGTTTCTCACGCGGCGACAGCTTTACGACTCCAGTATCGTGCTTGAGGGCGACTTTCTGCCCCAAAGCGCTGAGAGGAACCTTCGCGAGCACCTGCACCGCAACGGGCGGGACTTCGATGCGATTCTGGCACTGAACGATCACATGGCCGTGTCCGCCCTGCAGGTTCTCGCGGCACACGGTGTACATGTGCCCGACCACGTGCTCGTGGCAGGGTACGACAATGTAGACGAGTCGATGTACGCGGTGCCTCCATTGACCACGGTGGACCAGCATGTGGAGCAACAGGCATATCATGGGGCGGCTCTGGCGGTGCGCATCGCCACGGGGGAGCAGGAGCCGGCCAACGTCACACTTCCCACTGAGATCGTGATACGTAGTAGCTGCGGGTGCTTGCCGGAGCCGGTTGCCACCTTGACGGCAACAGACGCGGAGCCGCTCGTCACGCGCTCCGTGTCGCCGGAAGTGGAATCGATTCAACGGATCCTGGGGACTGTGCGGGACGTCGAGGAGCTGCCGGCCCGCGCGCGAAGACTGGACTCGCTGCTTCTGGAACGTCTGGTGCAGGGTGAAAGCCTCTCGGAGTGGGACAACGCACTGACGCAGGCGTATCGTCTGGCGGTGCAAACCGATGGTGGCGATTTCGAGCAAAGACTCCTGCTCGAGCGAGCATTCCAGGCCGGAAGAGCCCTGCTCGGACGGAGGGCCCCAGTACCGGTTGGGCGGGATCGCTTCGCTCTCGAGACACATATGCTGGAGCTACGCACGTATTTGTCTCATCTGATATCCCTCGTCTCACTCGACACGCTGGCCGCGGAGCTACCGACGTTGTTGAGCCGTTTCGATGTGGCAAGCTGCGCCATTGTGGTGTATGAACATGAAACCCGGGTTCACAGAAACGAGGTCCTTCCCTTGCCGGCGGAAGCAAGACTACTCCTGGCCTACGACGAGTCGGGCGTCACTTCCCCCGAATCCGATCCTGATAAGCGCTTCGATCCGCGGGTCTCGATAGTACCTGAAGAAACGTTTAGCACGCGGCCCCGAACGCTCATAGCCTACACCCTTCACCACCGGGAACAGCAATTCGGATATATTCTGCTGGAGCCGGGCACTCGTGAGGGCTCCATTTATGAAGTGTTGTGCATGCAGGTGGCCGCCACGATTCATGGCTCCATGGTATACAGCGCCAAGGAGAAGGCTGAGCAACACCTTCAGACGCTCCTGGAGGACTTGGAAGAACAGAACCGTCGGCTGAATGACCTGTCTCACAAGGACGAGCTCACGGGGGTTCTCAATCGCCGCGGCTTTATTGAGCATGCCCGGGATGTGCTCGACCTCGCGTTTCACAGCGGTGCACAGGGAGTAGTACTCTTTGCGGATCTGAACGATCTGAAAAAGATAAACGACACTTTTGGTCACGACGAGGGTGACAAAGCGCTCCAAGCGGTTGGCAGAGCCCTGCACTACACCTTTCGCACGAGTGATGTAATCGGCAGGTTGGGCGGCGACGAGTTTGCTATACTCGCGCTCGATCTCGACGCGGAGAACGTAGAGCGCGTGTGTCAACGCCTACATCGCGAAGTTCGGGAGCTGGGCAAAGAAACGAGCACAGCGTACACCCTCGGAGTGAGCATCGGCTCGGTTGCATTCCACGGGTCGTCTCGCCCCCTCATCGAGGAGCTGCTAAACGAGGCCGACAAAAGGCTCTATCGACAGAAGCGGGATCGAAGGAAGTAGGCCGGACGGGGCTTTTTCAAAGGTTCGCACCACTGCCCCAGGCGTTGGGCCCTACGGACGTGCATCGATCAATACGGGCGGGTTTCGGGGGCAGAATGCCGGAATTTCGGTACAAATGTCGGTTTTTCATTGTTTCGCAAGCTCACAGCCGATGAGAGAATTCCTTGAAGGATAGGATCTCGTAAAGGTCCGGTATGAATTCAAGGAGGTTTCTATGAAGAAGCGGAGTTTAGTCGCTCTGGTGACGGCCCTATTGCTTCTTGCCTCGACGACGGCGTTTGCCGGGGGCGAGCAGGAAGAAGGGGAGCCGGAAGCCGAAGGCTTCAACATCTGGCACGTCCAGACCGACGAAGGGAGCCTGCGAGATGTCTTCGACGACGTTGCCGCGGACTTCGAGGAGGACCACGGCGTGGAGGTGGAAGTGGTCCCGATACAGAACGATCCGTACAAGGATCGGATTCTGGTGGCCATGAGCGCCGGAGATCCCCCCGCCATATTCCAGACGTGGGGCGGCGGGCCGCTGCACGAGTTCATCGACGGCGACAACGTCCATCCCATCGATCCGATTCATGACGAGCTGCTCGACCGCTATCTCCCGGGCTCCTTCGATCCGGTGACTTTCGACGACGACGTCTACGGGGCGGCGTACTCGGGGCTTACCGGCGTGTACTTCTGGTATCGCACCGACATCTTCGAGGAGCACGGCGTGGAGCCGCCCGAGACGTGGAGTGAGCTGCTCGATGCGGTAGACACATTCAACGAAGCAGGCATTACCCCGATAAGCCTGGGTAATCAGCACGGATGGACCGGCTCGTTTTACTACATGTATCTTGTGGATAGGCTCGGCGGTGAAGACCTTCTGCAGGAGGCGCTCTTCGGCGGCGAGCGCGACTTCGAGGATGAAGCGTTTGTCCGCGCCGGCGAGATGATCCGGGAGCTCGTGGAAGCCGATGCCTTCCCGGACGGGTACAACGGCATGGACGAGGAAACCGCTCGGATCCTGATGTACTCCGACCAGGCCGCCATGTACCTCATGGGCCAATGGCACTACCCGATCCACGAGGGAGAATCCCCGGAGACCGCGGAACACCTCGACTTCTTCCCCTTTCCGGAGGTCGAGGAAGGCAACGGTGATCCGTCCAATCTCGTCGGAAGCCCGGGGCAAGACTATCTCGCCATTTCCACCAACATCTCGGACGTCGAGTTGGCCTATACCTTCTTCACCGACTATCTGATGAACGACCAGTGGGCACAGTTCCTCGCCGACAACGGCCAGATTCCGCCCGTGCAGAACGCCAGAGATTACCTTGATGATTCCACGCTGGAGGACATCCTGGTAACCTTCGAAGAGGCCAACCATGTCCAGGTTTACTACGATCAGTACATGGATCCGGAGCTCGGGCAGGAGCATATCGAGCTCATGCAAGCACTGTTCGGCGGCGATATGAGCCCGGAAGAGGTTGCCCGGCGCCACCAGGAGACCTGGGAGGACATCCAAGAGGAGTAGCCTCGCGAGGGAGTGATTCCCCACGGGATCTGCGCCGTGCATGATTCGCTCGACGCAGTGGCAAGGGAATTCGGCCCGTCGGAGGCTCTCCGAGCTTCCGGCGGGTCCATAGTTCGTGAAACGAGTCCCAATGAAAGAACCCCGAACCCTGAGCTCGCGAGCGGTGGAGAATAGAACCGGGTGGACCTTCGTGCTACCCGCGCTCGCCATTTACTTGTTCTACTTTCTTGCGCCCATTCCGCTGTCGGCCTATTACAGTCTCTTTCAGTGGAGCGGTGTTTCGGCCCTCGACGATTTCATCGGTTTTTCCAACTGGAACCGGCTCGTGAGGGACGCCGTCTTCTGGGTGAGCGTGCGAAACAACGTACTGCTCGTCGTTCTCTCGGTGGTGATCCAGTTGCCCCTCGGGCTGCTGCTTGCGGTCTACGTGTCGTCGAAACTCAAGGGTACGCAGACGCTGAAGTTCGTGTTCTTTCTGCCCATGACGATGTCCGCCGTGGCCATCGGCTTGACCTGGCGGTACGTATTCGACGCGAACTTCGGCCTGTTGAACGGACTCCTGGAGGCGATCGGCCTGCCGGAGCTCGCGCGCTCGTGGCTCGGGAATCCGCGCTACGCGCTACCGGCGGTGGTAGCCGTCGTATGCTGGCAGTTCATCCCCTACTACATGGTTATTTTTGCCGCCGCGCTCGCAGGCATTCCGCGGGATCTGATCGATTCGGCAGCTATCGACGGTGCCGGGCCGGTGCAGACGTTCTTTCGGATCAAGCTTCCCCTGCTTGGGAACACGGTCCGCATGGCAATCATTCTCTCGGTTACAGGCTCGCTGAAGTACTTCGCGCTGGTATTCGTCATGACCGGCGGCGGACCCTACCACGCCTCGGAGTTGATGGCCACCTACATGTACAAGCAGGCGTTCTCCAACTTCCGCATGGGATACGGGAGTACGGTGGCGGTGTTTATGTTTCTGCTGTCTTTTGTCGTTACCGTGCTCATACTCCGCATTCGAAGAAAGGATCAGGCGACATGAGTTTCGATAGGATTCGGACAAATCCGGGTGGGGCGGCGGTACGAGCGGGCGTCTACGCTCTTGTGGGCGCGTGGACACTCATCGTTGTATACCCGTTGGTTTTTCTTCTGCAGAACTCCTTCAAGAGCCGCTCCGAGTTCGTCCGGGGAACGGTTTGGGCACTGCCGGAAAGCTTGAACCCGGCGAACTACGGCGAAGTGTTCGCGGCGGGCTTTCTTCAGTACTTCTTCAATTCCCTCGTCGTGGTAGCCACGTCTCTGGTAATCCTGGCACTTGCCGGCGGGCTCGCGGCGTACGCGCTGTCCCGCATCACCTTCATCGGACGGGCGGCGCTCTACCTGATCTTCGTCGGCGGAATGACCATTCCGGTGCACGTCACCCTGGTGCCCGTGTTCAGCCTTACCAGGCTCATCGGCATCTATGACACGCTCCTTGCACTCATCGGCCCGTTCGTCTCCTTCAATCTGCCGGTAACGGTGTTCATTTTGCACGCCTTCATGCTCGACCTTCCCCGGAGTGTGGAGGAAGCGGCGTTCATGGACGGCGCGTCGCGGTGGCTCATTTTCCGGCGCATCGCGTTTCCGATGACCCGCCCGGCGGTTGTAGCGGTGACCATTCTCAACGCGGTGATCCTCTGGAACGAGTTCATTTTCCCCCTCGTGCTGATCAACTCGCCGCGGCTGCGTCCGCTGACCCTGGCGTTGTGGGATTTTCAAGGCCAGTATGCCACCAACATACCGGTTACCATGGCGGCGCTTCTACTTACGGCCCTCCCGATCTGGATTGCCTACGCGATGGCCCGAGAACAACTCATCGAAGGAATCGTGCTCGGAGCGGTGAAAGGGTAGAATCAATGACGGACATCTATAAAGACGGTAATGCCCCGGTTGCCCGCCGGGTGGCGGATCTCATGAGTCGGATGACCCTCGAAGAAAAGGTTGCGCAGCTGGGAAGCGTGTGGGTCTACGAGCTGCTTACCGACAAACGGCCCGACGCGGATAAGCTCTCCGCACACCTCGGCGCGGGCATCGGCCACGTTACCCGCGTCGGGGGCGCTTCGGATGTGGCCCCGAAGGATTACATCGACATAGCCAACCGCATCCAGCGCCACCTCACGGAAGAGACCCGTCTCGGTATCCCGGCCGTCGTCCACGAAGAATGCTGTAGCGGGCTCATGACCCGCGGCGCGACGCTATTTCCCCAAGCCGTCGGGCTTGCCTCGAGCTGGGACCCCGAGCTTATAGAGTCGGTCGCCGGGGTGATCCGGCGCCAGGCGCGGCGAGTGGGCGCCCATCACGCCCTCGCACCGGTGCTCGACGTCACTCGCGATCCGCGCTGGGGGCGCACCGAAGAGACCTTCGGTGAGGATCCCTACCTTGTGGCCCGGCTCGGCTGTGCCTACATCGAAGGGCTGCAGGGCACGGACTGGAGCGAGCGGATCATCGCGACGGCGAAGCACTTCGTCGGCTATGGTGCGTCCGAAGGCGGGATGAACTGGGCACCTCCGCACATACCGCCGCGGGAGCTCCGGGACGTGTATCTGTTTCCCTTCGAGGCCGCCGTCCGAGAGAGCGGAATCCGGTCAGTGATGAACGCCTACAACGAGCTCGACGGCCTGCCCTGCGGGGCCAACCGGCATTTGCTTACCGAAGTTCTCCGAACGCAGTGGGGCTTCGAGGGTACGGTCGTCTCGGACTACTTCGCCGTGGAGATGCTGCGCGTCTATCACCTGATCGCCCGGGATAAACAAGAGGCGGCGCGCCTTGCGCTTGAAGCGGGCATCGACGTAGAGCTTCCCTCTCGGGACTGCTATGGAGACCCGGTGCTTGAGGCGGCGCGATCGGGGGCGATCCCCATGGAACTGATAGACGCGGCAGTCGAGCGGCTACTGCGGCAGAAGTTCCTCCTGGGCCTCTTTGAGCGGCCCTACGTGGAGCCGGCCGGCGATTCGGTGCTGTTCGATACCGAGCGTGATCGGGCTATTGCCCGCCGCGCCGCGACTCGCTCGATCGTGATGCTGAAAAACGAGAACAGGCTTCTGCCCCTGGAGAATGCCTATTCGCGGATTGCCGTCATCGGGCCGAACGCCGACAGCACGCGCAACATGATGGGAGACTACGCCTACCCCTGTCATATCGAGGCGATGCAGGACATGAAAACGGCCTTCGAAACGGCGGGGCCCGAGGATGAGGTGAGCGTCGACACAGAGCCGGTGCCCGTGGTGACGACAGCCGAGGCGCTGCGTGAGCGTCTTGCCCCGGGGGTTTCCGTCACGACGGCGGAGGGTTGTGACGTCTCCGATGTCTCCCGCACCGACTTCGAAACCGCCGAGCGCATCGCCCGGGAGAGCGACGTGGCCGTTTGCGTCCTCGGCGACCGCTCGGGATTGGTGGAGGGATGCACCTCCGGGGAGGCTCGCGATCGGGCGAGCCTGTTGTTGCCGGGAGCTCAACAGGAGCTGCTCGAGCGGGTCGTCGCCACCGGGACCCCTACGGTGCTCGTGCTCGTTTGTGCGCGGCCGATGGACCTCCGCTTCGCCGCGCAGGAGGTGCCGGCGATCCTCCTTGCGTGGCTTCCCGGAGAGGAGGGAGGGAACGCCGTTGCGGACGTTCTCCTCGGGGAGACCGCTCCCGGCGGCAAGCTTCCCATTTCTTTCCCCCGGAGTGTCGGGCAGGTGCCCGCATACCACGGGCACAAGCCTTCCGGCGGCAGGTCACACTGGCTTGGCCGCTACGTTGAGATGGACACGTCGCCCCTGTATCCGTTCGGCTACGGCCTGACCTACGGCAATGTCGCGGTGGAGCAGACCGCCGTGGACCGGGCGGTTCTGCACCCGGGAGAGCGGCTCACCGTCACGTGCCGGCTTCGCAACACCGGCACGCGCGCCGGAGAGGAAGTAGTACAGCTCTATGTCCGGGACCTCCACTCCCACGTGACCCGTCCCGTTCGGGAGCTCAAGGGCTTTCGCCGCGTGGGGTTGGCCCCCGGCGCGGCCGTGGAGGTGGCGATCACCGTCTCAACCTATCAGCTGGGCTTCACGGACGCGGATATGCGACACGTCCTCGAGCCGGGTGAGTTCGAGCTCATGATCGCCACCTCCGCCCGGGACATCGTCGCGACTCATACCGTGGAGGTAGTAGGCACGGTGCACGAGATCGCGGCCTGCCGCAGCTACTTCTCCGAGAGCGTCGAGCGGGAAGCGTGAGCCGAGGCGAACGTCGTTCGGTACTCACCCGGGGTAGTCCCCACGTGTTGGCGGAAGATCCGGATGAAGTATACGCTGTTTGCGTAGCCGACGGTCCGGGCAATATCCTTGACGGCCATGTTCGTCGTTTTCAACAGCTCCGCAGCATGCTCCACCCGCTTGCGGGTAAGGTACTCCACAAACCGCACACCGGTCTGCTCGCGAAAGACACGCCCGAGGTAACTTGCGTTCACCCCGAGCCAATCGGCGAACTCCGACAGGTTCGAGGCAAGCTGTCGCGGATCCTCGAGTTGGTCGATGAGTATGGCCACATTGGCGTTGGTGCGTCCGCCGTAGGCCTCCGAGAGGGCGTGGGCTGCTCGCCCGACCACGTTGCGATACCATGCGGTGATCTCATCCACATCCTTCAGTCGTGTGAGGCGATGGTATTCGCTGAACCCGTGCGGGAATACCGTCTCCCAGGGAACTCCCGCTTCCTCGGCGGTTTCGATCAGTGCGTTGAGCAGGCGGAAGAAGATTTTCTCGACCTCATAAAACGGCACCCGCCGATTTCGAAGCAAGTTCGTGAGCATCGACTCGAACACCTCCTGCGCCTGCTCCGGCTCACCGAGTCGGATGTGCCCGCAAAGCTGCTCCTCCATTTCCTTCGGATAGCCCGGTACGACAACCGTGGCCTCGTGCACCTCACGTGCCGAGACGGTATGCGCCGCCGACGTGGCACGGGCGTAGTAGGCGGCGACCCGCGCTTCGTCGAGAGCGTCGGGGACCTCGGGAAGCCGGTCCACCGCCGCACTTATCCCCACGGATACCTGCAGCTCCGTCAGGACGGATTCGTCGAGCTCCGGGCCCCACCCTGATGCTACCGCAAGCACCTCGCCGCGGCGGCCGGCAACGAGAAGCACGGGGGTGGCCCCGTCGAAAGCCCGGCGCACCTGCGCTTCGTCGACCGCCTGCTGCGAGCCGACCACCACCAGCACGACCATCGGCAACGACATGCGCGGACAGTGGGCCGCGACACACATCTCGGATAGCCGCTCTTCGTCTTCGATGCGACCGGTCAACAGGTCCCAGGCGATCGCGTCCTCCCGCGCCTGCAATTGTCCCTGAAGCTCCCGCTCCAGCTCGGCCTCCCGGCTCTGCAGGGTACGGAAGCAGTTCTGCACCACGATAAACTCGTCGTCCGTGGGTTCGGGCTGCCCGTCGTCGGTGGAAATGCGTAGGTTGCCCACCCTTCGCGCTTCCCCCAGGATGGCCCGCACCGGTGCATAGAGCTTGTTCCCGGAGACGAGGATGAGCACCGCTGCCACTACCGCGGCAACGGCTGCCGCGGTGAGGATCACGTTCCGCAGGACATCGAGCCCGTCGTAGATGCCCCGCCCGTCGGTCAACGTAACAAACCGCCACCCCAGCCGGCCGGACTCTTTCCAGGTGAGGATCCAGGAGTTCTCCTCGGTGGTGTAGGTGCCGCTCGGTGCCGAGGCGAACAGCGATTCCATGCGGCTCTGCAGGCGGGTGACCGAATCGCTGCGGGGGTCATAGATCAGAGGGTTTCCCGCAGCGTCAACCACGAGCAACTCTACGATGTCGTCACTGTCGGGAAAGGTCATAACCGAGTCGTACAACCGCCGCAGGTCGATTTCGACGATGACGCCCGTGTTTCCTCTCCCGGTCATTTGCACGTAGGGTAGGATAGCCGGTGTGTTCCGCCATGCCCCCGTCTCGGTCCCCGAGGACTGCGCCCCCGTCGCGGTGGCGTGGGACTCCGAAATCGCTCGTTCGTCATGGACGGATTCCCACCTGCCCCGGGGTACGTTCTCCCCGGCGTCCAGCAGGCGGGGAACATAGCTGTCCTCGAGTGCATCGAGCGAACGCTGGCTCCAGTCTCCGGAAAGCAGCAGGTCCTTCTGCCGGTCGAAGAAGTATACCGAGCGGACGTAAGGATTGGAGATGCGCAGTGTATCGAGGACTTGAAACGCCTTTACCAAAGCCTCGCGGTAGCGTGTGATATCGCTCGTGTTGACGGGGAGACGATTGCGAATGGCTTGCTCGATTCGCGCTCCCTCGGAAAACTGTATCAAGTCGAGGAAATCACCCCGCAAGATTGCCTGCTGAACACTCGATTCGATGGTATCGACGACGAGCTCTACAGTACGAGAGGTCTGCCGAATATGCCGCTGTGCGGCCCGCTCACGTTCGCCGCTCATTGCCTCTTCGGATTCACGGAACAGAATGGCCGCAAGTATCAGGATGGGGAGGATGGAACAGAGCGCCAGAAGCGCCGTCAGTCGGACCGAGTATCTGACCCGCATGCCGAGGCTATTGTACGTCCACCGGCCGACCGTGGGCAATCCCGCACCTCGGGAGGGCGGACACGTCCCGGTTCGGCGGTAGCGGTGCGGAATGTGTCAACAAGATTGTTGCACTGCCCTGCTCAATTGCCGCTGCCGAAAGGCCTTGCCCACAGACGGCCGGCGCCGACGGTCTTGGCTCGGTGTTCGTAGTGGAAGTGCCTGCGTTGCCGCGGATTAGGTTCGGGGGCTGCAACAATCTTCTTGATACTCCCGGCGGCGCGGTTTCTGCCAGCCCCACGGTTCGGTCCACTAGCCGAACGATTCCACGTAGTCCCGGATACCGGTCAGGAGCATCTGTACCGATAACGTGGCAAGAATCATCCCCATCAGCCGCTCCATGGCAATGAGAAACCGCTGTCCCAGGCGCCGGCGGAGGATCTCCGCAAAAAGGAGCACCACGAGGGCCGCCACCGATGCGATGACAAGAGCCAGGAACCACATTCCCATGCGCCCCGGCGCCTGGTTGGAGAAAAGGATCACCGTAGCCATCGCGGAGGGCCCCGCAATGAGCGGAATTGCCAGCGGTACCACCAGAGGCTCACCGACGGTGACCTCGGCGCCGCCGTCGCGACCCCAGGGGAAGATCATCCGCACGGCAATCAGGAACAGCACCACGCCCCCGGCGATGCCGAGGGCGGGCTCGGTGATGTGCAGGGCGCTCAGGATATACTTCCCGAAGAATAAGAACAGCGCAAGCACCACGAAGGCAATGAGCATCTCCCGCAGGATGATGGGCTTGCGCCTGCGCTCCTCCACCTGTCTGAGCACCGAGAGGTAGATCGGGATGCTGCCTATGGGATCCATCACGAGAAACAGCGTCACCGTTGCAGCCAATAAGCTCACGGGGCCCTCCTTCGTGTTCGTGGGGCGCGCTAGGGACGCGTGCGCTTGCGGTCCCGGGGAAACAGCGCCGCCTGCTTCACGTTCTCGAGCCCGAGGATCTTCTGCGTAAGCCGCTCCAGACCGATGGCGAACCCGCCGTGGGGCGGGCAGCCGTACTTGAAGATCTCCAGGTAGTCGGCCATGCCCTCCTCGGTCAGCTTGAACTTGGGCAGGGTCTCGCGAAGCATATCGTAGTCATGGATCCGAAGTCCGCCCGTGGTTATCTCCAGGCCCCGGAACAGGAGGTCGAAGCTCTTCGTCTTCTGCCCGTCGGGATAGGTGTAGAACGGGCGCTTTCGCCGCGGAAAGCCGTAGACGAATACCGCCTCCACGCCGTGTTCCTCGGCGGCCCAGTCGCAGAGCACCCGCTCGCCCTCGGGATTTATCTCGAAGGCGCGCGTTCCGGTGCGCTCCTTGATGAGCGCCTTCGCCTCGTCGTGGGATATCCGGGGGGTTGCAGAGAGCGCCTCGGCGGTGGGAAGGCTCCGGCCGTATTCCTCGAGGACATCGGGATGCGTCGCGGAGACCGCCTCGAAGACGGCACCGAGGATCCGCAGCTCCAGATCCATGAGCTCCGACTCACTCTCGATGAAGCCCATCTCCACGTCGAGGGAAACATACTCGTTGAGGTGGCGCGGCGTGTCGTGCTTCTCGGCCCGATAGGCGGTGCCGATCTCGAAAACCCGCTCCATACCCGAGGCGACCATCGCCTGCTTGTAGAATTGCGGCGATTGGGCCAGATACACGCTGTCCTCGAAGTACTGTACCTCGAAGAGGCCGGTCCCACCTTCGGTGCCGGTGCCGATGAGCTTGGAGGATTTGATCTCGGTGAAGCCCTCTCCACGCATGACCTCGCCGAAGGCTCGGAGTATCTCCGACTGCACATGGAAAATGCTGCGCACCTTGGGATTGCGAAGCGCCACAAGGCGATGGTCGAGCAACGTCTCGAGGCCTACCTCGTCGAGGTTGCCGTTTACCGAAAGCGGCAGCTCCGGTTGGGCGGCGGCAAGCAGCTGTGTACGCTCGGCGCGCACCTCGAAGCCGCCGGGGGCCTTTTCGTTCGCCGCGCAGGTCCCGGTGACCCGGATCACCGACTCCAGCGTCTGCTCGACCTTGCCTTCGTAGACCAACTGCACGATGCCGCTTCGGTCGCGCAAGAGCACGAATGAGACCGAGCCGAGCTCCCGGATCCGATGAACCCACCCGGCAACCGTAATCGTCGCCCCCTCATGCGAAGCCACCTCCCGTGCGAGCACTCTCATACCTCTTCCTCCATTCGACGCAACACCTGCTCTTCCGTATCGGCGGTCACGAGCGCCGCCACCAACCGCGTGAAGGCCGACTCGGTGGTGAGCGTTCCCATGGGAATCGCCCCTTCCTTCCACAGCTCGTGGCTCGTGACGTACTCGGAGAAATCCACCACTCCTTCCTGCTGCGAGGTGCAGAAGAACCTCACCCCGTGCTCCTGGCCGTGACGGAACGCCCGTTTCAGCGAGTAGGGGGTCTCCCGGAGGCTCGCCGTCCCCGTGTCGTAGAGCTCCAGGATAAAGTAGCGAATCCCCGCGTTTATGAGAGCCACCAGGCTGTCCCCCTGCATGCCCGGGAACACCTTCGCCACGTACACGCTGCGAATGGCGCGCTCGAAACGCTCGGTAAGCTCCGCCACGGAGAGCTCCGTGAGGGCGTCGGCGGCCACCGGCCGTCCCCTGAACACCGGCTCTTCGAGATTCCAGTTACGAAAGCGCCCGAGGCCGGCGATGTCGGTGAACCGCTCGAACTTCAGGTTCACCGGCGAGTAATCGGTTTGGTCGAAGACGACGTGAACCCCCGGATCGTTTCCGGCGGCCTTGGCAACCGCCGCCTTGAGATTCCCGACCGCCTCGGAGTCCTCCTCAAGCCGGGCTTCCGCCCCCTCCCAGGGCACCGCCGCAGCGGTCAGCACGATGGGAACCCGGGCGTCGGCAAAGAACCAGTACAACAGGGAGGCGGTGTAGGCAAGGGTGTCCGTGCCGTGAGCGATGACGATGCCCGAGGCGTTTCCCTCGGCAAGGCGCCCGGCGACGCCGGCGATCAGGGCCGCCCAGTCGGCGGGAGTGATCTCCTCGCTCAAAAATGTCCCGAGCTGCACCTCCTCGAAGCGCAGGTTATCCGGGAGGCCAGGGTCGGCGCTGACGATGCTTTCCACGTCGCCGAGCTCGCCGGGGACGATCAACCCGTCCTCCCGGCGCCCGCTGATGGCCCCACCGAAGGACAGGACATAGATGAAGCTCAGCGCCAGGCGATCGCGAAGCAGCGCATTCACCAGCTGCGGCTCCGCGCGGCCGTTGGTGGCCTTCATCACCTGCCCCACGAGGAACCCGAGAGGCTTCGCGTCCCCCGCGCGGATCTGCTCTACCGCCCGCGGGTGCGCGGCGGCCACCTCGTCGACGTAGCCCGAGAGCACGGCGGAATCCGTTATCTGCTCCCAGCCGTTTTCGGAGATGATGGTCTGCGGATCACGATCGTCCCGAAAGACCGTCCGCAGAGTCTGTTTGGCGATTTTGCCGTGTATTCGATGCTCGGCAAGGAGCACGAGAAGCGAGGCAAAGCGCTCCGGGGTAAGCGGACTGCCAACAAGGGTGAGCCCTTCCCGATTCAGCTCCTTCTGCACGTCACCGGCCAGCCAGGTCGCTGCGGTTCCGGGATCCGCGCCGAGCTTCACGCTCTCCTCGAAGAAATCCGCCACCGGACGTTCCTCGCAGATGAACGCCGCCTGCGAGGGTGAGAGGTGATACTCCGTCGCCAACCGCTCGCGTCGCGCCACCGGCAACTCAACGAGCCCCTCCTCCACCCGGGAGAGGAACTCCGCGTCCGCGTGAAACGGCGGCAGATCGGGCTCGGGGAAATACCGGTAGTCGTTCGCGCTCTCCTTGACCCGCATGGTCTCGGTGACGTCCCGGTTTTCGTTCCACAGTCGGGTTTCCTGCAGGATGTGGCCGTTTCGGTCGAGGATATCCTCCTGCCGGGCGATTTCGTAGGAGAGCGCACGGCGGACGAAACGCGGAGAGTTCATGTTCTTGATCTCCACCTTCTCGCCGAGCCCCGCACCGCGACGATTGATGCTGACATTGGCGTCGCAGCGCAGCGAGCCCTCCTCCATGTTGCCGTCGCATACGCCGAGGTAGCGCACGATGCGGCGGAGCTCGTGCAGAAGCACCTCCGCCTCCTCGCCGATCTCCATATCGGGCTCGGTTACGATCTCCAGTAGCGGCGTGCCCGCACGGTTATAATCAACGAGGGAGATGTCGCCGGCGTGTACCATCTTTCCGGCGTCCTCCTCGAGGTGAACCTCGTGGATGCGCACCCGCTTCTTCTTGCGGTGAAACTGCAACTCGAGGTGCCCGTTGCGCCCGATGGGACGGCGGTACTGGCTGATCTGGTAGTTCTTGGGCAGATCCGGATAGAAGTAGTTCTTCCGGTCGAACATCGCCTGCGGGGCGAGATCGCAATTGAGCGCCCGGGCGACAAGGTACCCCATCCGAACGGCTTCCGCGTTGAGCGCGGGCAGGGTGCCGGGATAGCCCAGGCACACGGGACAGACATTGGTGTTCGGCTCCTCACCGAAGCCGGTGCGGCAGGAGCAGAAGACCTTCGTCGCGGTAAGCAGCTGTACGTGGATTTCCAGACCGATGAACGACTGATACATGTGAATCACGCCCCTCTCTGCGGAAACGGAACATATCCCTCCGGTCGGGCCGGCGGGTGTACGGCCTCGAGCGCTGAAGCGGCCCGAAAGAGCCGCTCCTCACCGAAGGCGGGCGCCATGAGTTGAACCGCCGTGGGCAGCCCCGCGACAACGCCGGTCGGCACCGAGATCGCCGGGACACCCGCGAGGTTGGCCGTGGCGGTGAACTGGTCGGCGAGCTTCTGCTGGAAGGGGTCCATGGCACCTTCACCCCGGGGAAAGGGTTGCACCGGAAAGACCGGGCTCATGATAAGGTCGACTTCCTCGAACACGCGGGCAAGGTCACGGCGAATGGCGGTACGAATCCTCTGTGCCCGCACGTAATACTCGTCCTGAAACCCCGAGCGAAGCACGTACGTTCCCGCAAGGATCCGCAGCTTCACCTCCCGACCGAACCCCTCTTCCCGGCTGCGGCGAACGAGCTCCTCGGGGTTCTCCGCCTCCTCCGTCCGACGGCCATAGCGCACCCCGTTGAACCGCGCCAGGTTCGCGCTCGCCTCGGCGGTGGCAATGGTGTAGTAGACCGGCACCACGTACTCGAAGGTGGGAAGCTCGACTTCCACCACCTCATAGCCCAGCGCCGCGTAGCGCTCTCGCGCCTCCGCGAGAGCCCGTGCCGGCACCGGATCGGCCTGCCCCGGCGGAAGGACGCCGATGCGGCCCCTCGGGGCGGTTCCGCCGGCGCCTTCCTCCGCGCCGCCTTCCTCCGCGCCGCCGCCCGCGGCTTCGGGGTACGCCACCGACGACTGATCCCGGGGATCGAGTGCGCGCATCGCGGCAAAGACCTCTCGGCACAGCCCGGCCCTCTCGGCAATCACGCCGATCGTCTCGAGGGAGGAGGCATAGGCGACCAGGCCGTAGCGCGAGACGGACCCGTAGGTCGGTTTGAAGCCGAACACGCCGCAGAATGCCGCAGGCTGCCGCACCGATCCGCCGGTGTCAGAGCCCAGGGCAAAGGGCACCAGACCTGCGGCCACCGCGGCCGCCGAGCCGCCGCTCGACCCGCCGGGCACCCGCGCGTGGTCCCAGGGGTTTGCGGTGCGCCCGAGCGCGGAGTTCTCCGTAGAGGAACCCATGCCGAACTCGTCCAGGTTGGTCTTTCCAACCACCACGGCGCCTGCTTCTTGCAGCCGTTCCACGGCGGTTGCGGTGTAGGGGCTCTCGAGCTCTGCGAGCATCCGCGAACCGCAGGTAAGGGGAAAGCCGGCCGCCGCGATGTTATCCTTCACTGCAAAAGGCAGGCCTGCCAGGGGACCGTTCCCCCCGGCACGCTTTCTCAATCCCGCCGGATCGAAGGAGAGAAAAGCGCCGAGCTCCTCGTCCACCTCATGGACGAACCGCTCATAGGCATCTATTCCGTCGGTGCCGGCTACACTGTTCTTCCAGGCTTCATTATTCATGAGAATGCTCCGAGGGGCCTCTACAGACCGCCTTCGCGTCCGAATGACCGGGGAAGCGGCCGGAGCCCGACTACAGTACGTTCGGTATGAGGATGAAGCGGTCCTCCACTTCGGGAGCCGCATCGAGGAGGGCCTCAGGGTCCACCGCGTCGCTCGGCTCATCGGGACGCACGCGATTGTGCTCGAGGTGCACGTGGGTGGTCGGTTCGAGATCGGTCACGTCGACCGACTGCATGAGGGAGAAGTATTCCAGGATGCGTGAGACCTCTGCCCCGAGGGAGGTGCGCTCGTCCTCTCCGAGCTCGAGCCGGGCGAGGTCCGCCGTGACCTCGAGTTCTCGTGTGTCCATGATGCGCCGACTATTACATCCCCGACGCTTGGTGTCAAGGTAGCGAATTTGACCGCGGGGCGCGGTCGGAGTATTTTCAAGTCGCCAAATTCCGCGCCGGAAACAAATAAGATTTGACTACGTACTGACGGGTGATACAATTGGACATCACGGATATGACACAAAATGCCCGCGTGGCAAAGAAAGAGTTCCCCACCATCCACTTCTACGATCAGGACTTCGTGGATCTGTACAATCAGAGCTGGGCATGGATTCAGGACGGCTGGCACAAGGGGACACAGAAGAACGGCCTGCAGAGCCGCTACTTCAACTATCCCGATAATGAGACAATCAACCAGTTCGAGTCCATCATGTCCACCTTCTACCTGGTGTACTCCAACCGCGTGTTTCCCGCAAACCCGCAGCTCGACAACTTCTACGCCAAGCAGGAAAACTCCGGCGCCATTCGCAGTGACTACTCCGTTCGGGACGGCAAGGCGGTCCTCTCCCCGGATAACCCCGAAGGGGTAAATCCGCCGCTGTTCTCCTGGGCGGAGTACAACATGTATCACAAGGTGGGAAACAAAAAGCGCATTCGGGAGGTGCTGCCGATACTCGAGCGCTACTGGGAGTGGCTGGAATCGACGTTCAAGCACGAAAACGGCTTGTATGCGGTGCCCCTTGCAGCGACGCTCATGCACAACAGCCCTCGGGAGGAGACGGTCTACCCGGTTGACTTCAACACGCAGCAGGCCGTCAACGCCCTCTACATGTCGGAGCTCGGTGATATCCTCAACGACAAGGAAATCGGCTTCAAGTACAAGCGCCTGTACTTCTCCCTGAAGACACGGATCAACAACCTCATGTGGAATGAGGAGGACGGGGTCTACTACGATCTCGACGCGGGGGAAGAGCAGGTGCGTCGCAAGACCATTGCCTCATTCTGGCCCCTGCTCGCGGAGCTCCCTAATGAGGCGCGGATGGAGCGACTCCTTGAGCACCTAAAGGACCCGAACACCTTCGGGCTGGAAAACCCCTTTCCCTCCCTCTCGGCGGATGACCCGGACTTCAGTGAACGGGGCGAGGGTTTTCGCGGCTCGGTATATCCTCCCTTCACGTTCATGGTCATCAAGGGCCTGGAGAAGTATGCCGCCTATGAGCTCGCCCGGGAGTGCGCCATTCGCCACCTGTACTATGTCCTCGACACTCTTCACCCGGAAGGCAAACAGCGGGGGAACATCTGGGAGGCCTACGCGCCCACCCGCGACGGCCCCGCCCGATGGGAAGGAAGAGACGACTTCCCGCGGCCGCTGTTCGTCACCTACACCGCGCTCTCTTCGATCGCCCTCATGATAGAAAACGTCATCGGGCTGTTGATCAGCCTCCCGCGTAAGACGGTGGACTGGATCGTGCCTACCCTGGAGATCATGGGCGTGGAGAATCTGAGCCTCAAACGCAATATGATCACCATTCTCAGCAACAAGAGCGGCCGCGGCTGGGAGATCCGCCTGGAGTCGGAGAAGCTCTACTACTTCACCATCGATATTCTACGGGAAAAGAAGAAAACCCTGCCCATCCCCTCGGGCAAGTGCTCCATGCTCATCGACAAGCTCTGAGGGGCACCTACGCCGGCCTCGTCGAGACCGATTAAGTCACCCGTGCCCGGGCGATCAGCCGGTCAAGCAGCCCGGGGGCATAACGATGGAGAAACATCCCGATCCGAGTACGGCAGTCGGAGGGGATACGAACCTCCCGCCTGCCCCGCAGGATCCCGCGGAGAATCCGATCGGCGCACACCTCCGGGGGCATGCCCCGCCGCTGCACCTCGTCGACCACGCCGTGGAGGCTGCCGTCGGCGTTGAGGGCGTGCTTGGAGATCTCGGTGCGCACGAATCCCGGGAGCGCGAGGGTCACGGCGAGCCCCGTCCCCTGTAGCTCCCGCCGCAGCACCACGAGGTGCGTCTCCAGGGCGATCTTCGAGGCCGCGTATGCCGAACGCTGCGGCGTGGGAACCCGGGTGGCAAGGGTGGAGACGCCCACCACCCGGCCGCCGCCGACCTCGATCATCCGGGGAACCAGGTGCCGTAAGATCACCGCCGGGGAGAGATAGTTCAGGGTGTGTACCTTTCGCACCACCGCGGAGTCGGTCTCTACCGCCGTTCCCCGCTGGCTCACCGCCGCGTTGAGAACTACCATGTCTATACGGCCAAAGGCCGACCAAGCCGCCGCGGTGACCGCCTCGAGCCCGTCGAGGTCGGCCAGGTCGGCGGTGACTACCGCGCTTCGCTCCGCACCGCCGCAGCGCTCCTGCGTGCGACGAAGCGCCTCCTCACGGCGCGCGGTAAGCACCGTCCGCGCGCCCCGGGCGGCACATCCGGCCGCAAGCTCCGCACCTATTCCGGCGCTCGCTCCGGTGATCCACACCACTCGGCCATCGAGCTTGCCTTTCCGGAGATCACCATGTCCTTTCATTATCTACCCCATGAACCACCCGGGAATGGTCATCGAGAGGAAGGGCATGAACGTTACCATGAGGAGCACCACGATCATAGCCGCGTACATGGGAAGCATGGCCTTGGTGGCCTTCTCAATGGTCGTGCCGCCCACGGCCGCGCCCACGAACAACGCCGTGCCTACCGGCGGGGTCGCCAAACCGATGCCGAGGTTCAGCATCATGACGATCCCGAACTGGATGGGGCTCATACCGATCTCATGCACCACTACCGGGAACAGGATGGGGGTAGTTATCACGATTAGCGGCGCCATGTCCATGATCATGCCCAAAAGAAGGAGCATGAGATTTATCAGCAACAGAAGCACCACCGGGTTCTCGCTGAGCGTGAGAAGCCCCTCGGTCACCAGCGCCGGCACACGGAGGAGCGCCAGAAGCCAGCCGAAGGCGTTTGCCATGGCGATCAGGCTGAGAACCATGGCCAGAGTCCGGAGGGTGGAGTAGAGGATGTTCCACAGCCGAAGGAAGCTCATCTCCCGGTAGATAAACGTGGAAACGAGAAACGCGTAGATACACGCGATCGCGGCCGACTCGGTAGCGGTGAAAATACCGCTGATGACGCCGCCGATAATGATGACCGGCGTGAGCAGGCCGAAGAAGGCATCCTTGGTGATTGTCTTCGCTTCCTGCCACGTGTAGCCCGCCTCGGCCGGATAGCCGCGTCGCACGGCGAGCCAGTAGGCCAGAACCATCAACACCAGCCCCAGCAGAATGCCGGGAACGATCCCGGCAAGGAACAGCGCCCCGACCGAGAGACCGCCTGCCGCAAGGGAATAGATAATGACGTTGTGGCTGGGCGGGATGACGATGCCCTGGCACGCACTGGTGATGGTAATGGCGGTGCTGTAGTCGGCGTCGTATCCCTTCTTCTTCATTACCGGGATCATGATCGAGCCGATGGAGGAGACGTCCGCCACCGCGGAGCCGGAAATGCCGCCGAAGAACATGCTCGCGAGCACGTTCACCAGCCCCAGGCCGCCCCGTACTCGCCCGACAATAAGGTTGGAGAACTTGATGAGCCGTGTAGCGATACCTCCCTTGCTCATCAGCTCCCCGGCGAGAATAAAGAAGGGGATGGCGAGGAGGGAAAAGATCCGCACACCGGAGGCCATCCGCTGGACAATGCTCATGAGACTCACGTCCAGATAGAAGGCCGTAGCAACGGTGGACACCGCAAGGGCAAAGGTGATCGGCAGCTTGAGAACGATCAGAACCAGAAAGGAACCGATGAGCAGATAGGTCGCAACGGTATGATCAGCCACGGTGATGCTCCTCTCCTTCGGCGCCGTTTTGTTCTTCGGCGCCGTGTTGAATCAGCTCCTGCTGCGTCGCCTGTACATCTTCCTCCGGAATTTCGAGCTCCTCGCCGATATAGGGAGCGAGCCACTCGTCCTTCCGCTTCACGCCGAAGAGGTTCAGCAGCGCCTCGATCACGATGAGCCCGCCCCCGACCGGAACGGCCAGATAGAGAAAACCCGATCGCAACCCCATCGCCGGCAGCACCGAGCGCATCGTGGAGGACACCAGCTGCTCGCCGTAGATGACCATGATAATGCCCACGCCCATCGTCAGCAGGGCGTGCAGGCGCGCAAGCGCCCAATTGAGTGCCGTCGAGAGCTTTTCCGGCATGATGTTGAGGGAAATATGGAGACCCCTGCGCACGCCGAGAGCCATCGCTATGAAGGTGAACCACACTTGCAGCACCAACGCCAGCTCGTTGGCCCAGCGAATGCCCATTCCCATCACGTAGCGCATGAACACCATGATCCCGATCACCACGGTCATGGCGACGATCATGAGCTTCGCGACGGTTATGAGCACCAGGAAAACCATGTTGAACGCGTTGCGTGCGTGGGCCGCTATCGTCCCGATCATCCGCTTCTTACCACCTCTTTCGCTATCTCGTATACATCACACACGCACGCGACCGGGCATTGCGCCCGCCCGCGTGCGCCGAACGCCTCCTAGCGTCCGGGTAGAAGCCGCTTGTCGAAATCGGCTACCGGTAAACCGGCTCAGTCGCGCACCGCCCGGATGCGCTCGATCATGTCCCGCACCTCTTCAGGCTGCTCATCATAGAGCGGTTGCATCCGCTCCTGCATCTCCGAGAGCACTTCCGAGCTCGGCTCGGTCACTTCCACACCGGCGTCGAGGACGGCCTCTTTAGATTCCTCCACGAAGGCGGCCCACTCCTCACGCTGATAGTCGATGGAGTCCCACGCCGCCTGCTTGATGATCTCCTGATCCTCCTCCGAGAGCTCGTCAAAGATCTCCTTGTTCATGATGGTAATCTCCGGGACCATCGTATGCCGGTTCTCGATGTAATACGGCGCAACCTCGTAGTGGCTCGTTGAGTAATAGCTCGGCCAGTTGTTCTCCGCCCCGTCGATGACGCCGGTCTGCAGACCGCTGTAAACCTCGCCGAAGGGCATCGGAGTCGGGACGGCGTCGAGGAGCTCTACCATGTCCATCATGAGCGGCGCTTCCTGCACGCGAATGTTCATGCCTTCGAGGTCCTCCACCGTCTCTACCTTTTCGGTGGTATAGAAGCTCCGGGCACCGGCCTCGTACCAGGTGAGACCTACGAAGTTCGAGTCCTCGAGCTTGTCGAACATCTCCTCACCGATCTCACCGAGTAGCACCTCCCACATGTGGTCGGGATCCTCGTAGAGAAACGGCATCTGAAATGCGTCGAGCTCCGGGACGAACGACGAGACCGGTGAGATAGACACCCGGGTCATGTCGATGCCACCGAACTGTACCTGCTCGATGACGTCACTCTCCTCGCCGAGCTGCGAGTCCGGGTAGACCTCGATCTGGATCCGACCGTCGGTGCGCTCCTCCACCAGCTGCGCAAATCGGTAATTGCCCTGGGTGGTGGGATAGTCCTCGGCATGCGTCTCGGCAAGCCGGAAGACGTAGCTCTCCTCCTCTTCCTCGGCTGCTTCTCCTTCTTCGGCTTCGCCCTGTCCACCGGCAAACGCAACGAGCGCGCCCGCAAGCAGCAGGACGGCCATCAGCAGGAATAGCTTTTTCATCTCGACCCTCCTTTAAACGGGTAGTTTTGATGTGTACGGCTCTATGATACCCGGGGTCGCGACTCTACACGCTATAGAATCTTGCGATCTGTAGGACGATTTTCACCTGTTTGCTTCGAAGGCACCGCCGAGTCCGGCCCGGATGTCGGATTTTGTCCGAGTAGCACAATCTCGTTTCGGTACTCACTCGGGGTGAGCCGTGCCTGTTGTTTGAACACTCGACTGAAGTAGTTGGCGTCGCCGTAACCGACCGCGGCACTGATCTCCTTTACGCTGAGGTTCGTGTCCCGCAATAGCTCCTTCGCCCGGTGCACCCGTACGGCGTGCACGTAATCGACAAAGCTCAGCCCGACATGCCTCTTGAACGCGCGACTGAGATACTGCGGCGAAAGCCGAACCCACCCCGCGGCCTCCTCGAGAGAGATGTCCCGCTCCGGATTGCGTTCGATGAATCTACGAACCTGCTCGATGCGACCGTCCGCCGCCTCGGCGCCTGCCCCCCGGGACTGCCGGCAAAGGAGCTCCGCCGCCTCAGTGATGATCCTTCCCAAGTGCGCAAAGGAGCCCGCCGTCTCGAAACGGTCGATGACCGTCACCCCGTCGGAGGCGACGTGCGTCGGTTCGATCCCGAGTCGCCGCGACACGACGGTAAACAGCTCGACCAGCCTGCGGCGAATGACCGCAAGGCGGACCTCGTCCACGGCAAGCCGGTCGAGGGCCTGCTGCGCGAGGCGCCGGGCACGGTCGCGGTCTCCCGCGCGAACAGCCTCGAAAAAGCTGCTCTCCAGATCGTAGGGGTATGCGTCCCTGCCTGCCTCCTCCGGGCCGGAGACCCGGAGCTCGCCGCGCGCCCGGGCGTCCCGACCGTCGATGACCGCGACGCGGTGACCCACAGCGGCCGCCTCCGCACGGGCCACGCAGGCGTGACGAAACCCACGATGCGAAAGCTCCGGCTTACGAAGGGTCGGATCGACTCCGAGATGAACCGGTATGGAGAACTCCCGGTACACCGCCTCCGCCGCCTCGCGAGCGGTTTTCAGAATATGTGAGCGAACCTCCTCGTCTTCGGAAGCGGGAGGTGCGAGCAGGAGGAAATGTACCACGCCGCTCTCGCGGGCCTCGAGAACCCGGTAACCGGCCCGGATGAACCGGTGGGAAAGCCCCGCAGCGCAACGCCGGGTGAGCGCGTCTCGGTGAGAGACCGTCTCCACCCGGGCGGGATAACCGTCGGTGGAGATCTCCGCCGAAATTGTGCACGCACGGCGTTCCTCCGCGGTCCCTGCACCCAATCCGAGGATTTCGAAGTACCGCGCCACTTCCTCCGGGGCGAGCGCCTCGCCGACGAGCCCGCTTACCAGCTCGCGCTCGAGCACCTCCGAGGCCTCCCGGAGCCGTTTCTCGGCTTGCGCGTGTTGTTCCCGCGAGCGGCCCTCTTCATCGAGCTCGGCGATGATCTCAGAGAGTACCTCCGTGACCCGCTCGTCGGCGGCGGGCTTGACGATGAAGTCCGCCGCCCCTAGGCGCACCGCTTCCTGGGCATACTCGAAGTAGTCGTAGGCGGTGAGGAACACGATACGGGTAGCCGGATTGACCGAGAGTATGCGCCGCGTAGCCTCAAGTCCGCTCAGCCCCGGCATCTTCACGTCCATGAGCACGATCTCGGGGGCGACCCTCGAGACCACCTCTTCCGCCTCCCGGCCGTTTGCGGCATCGTATACGCGGCCGATTCGCGTGCAGGTGCGTTCTATGATATAGCGCAGCGCTTCCCGCTCGAGGGGCTCATCGTCGGCAATGAGCAGATCATAGCTCGTCATGGGAATCTCTCCATGAAGACGCTCCGGCCTATGGGCTCCGTACGCCGCCGGTACCGCCCGCCTCGTCGGTGCGCACCGGAATATCGGGTTCCACGTTCGGAATCTCCATGATTACCGCCGTGCCGCCGTCGGGCGGTCGTTCAATGAAGAACCCCGCCTTGCCGTGGTAGAGAAGCTCGAGCCGGCCCATGACGTTGGAAATCCCGATTCCCGGGGAAACGGGATTTCCCTTGAGAATACGGGAGATCTCCTCCCGGGGCATACCTGTGCCGGTATCCTCCACCCGAATCCGCACACCCTCCCGTGCCTCGGCGATGTGCACCCGTACCTCTCCCCCCTCCTCCAGCGGTTCGATGCCGTACTGCACGGCGTTTTCCACCAGCGGCTGGATACTGAAGCAGGGGACCTGCACCTTCTCGACGTCGACATCGCAGCGAAGGCTGAACCGCAACCGATCACGGAAACGATACTCCTGGATGTATACATACTCCCGCACCACCCGCAGCTCATGCTCGAGCGCGACAAGGGCATCCGGAGTACTCAAATGATACCGCAGGAGACCGGCAAGCGACCGGATAAGGGCGGTCGTGTCGGGGGCGCCTTCGAACATCCCGACCCGCGAAATGGTGTTGAGGGAATTGAACAGAAAATGGGGGTTTATCTGTGCCTGCAACCCCTGAAGACGCGCCGCCTCGAGGAGATGCTGGGTATGGAGTGTCTTTAACTCTTGCTCGTGCAACTGCCGTTCCACCGCCGCCTTGTCCTTGAGGTCCGCCACCATCGTGCGAATGTTCCGTTGCATCAGATTGAACGATTGGCACAGCGTCGCAATTTCGGAGACCGCAAAGCGGCGGCCCGCGGTTTCGACCGCTTCTCCGTCGAGCTTCCCGTGAGCCATGTCATGGGCCGCTCCGGCGAGTCGCCGGATGGGCACCGTTATCCGGCGCGCAAACACCGCGGCAAACAGGCTCATCAGAATACCGACGACCAGAAGGCCGATCTGCGCGGACAGTGCAAGGATCCGTGCATGACCGCGCAGCTGTTGATGAGTCTCGAGCTCCTCATCGAGGCGCAGTCGCATCAGTCGTTGGATATAGGTATAAACATAATCCGAGATACGCTCCGCCCGCACGAAGGCGGTGTAGTCGGTCTCCCAGCCGCTTCGTCGACCTATCGCCCGCTCCGCCGCATCGAAATAGGCGGCAAGCCCGTGCCGAATCGCGCGGATTTCGAAGCCCGTTTCCACGGTCGTATAGTTCCGCTCCGCCACCTCTCGGCGCAGGATGTTGATATGGGCTCGGGAAGCGTTATAGCCGCGCAACGGCTCCGACTCCTGCCTCCGCAGATACTGAGAGAGCGCGGACCGGTTGGTGTCGAGGGCGGTGTGCAATCTCTGAATGCTGTAGTATCCGAGGAGATTGCGGTCGAAGATCGAAAAGTAGCGCTGCGTGTGGTAGAGCGTGATCATGTTGAGCACGATCGCGGTCAGGATGATGCCCACGAATAGCAGCAGCTGGGTGGTACGAAGAGAGAGTTGCTTCTGAGAGCTCCACCGTCTCATTCAGGTTTTCAACCGTTCGGAGAGCCCGAGATTGACTCGGCTCCCCGATCCGGATTGGCGTATAATAGAATGAGCCGTCGTCCCTGCGCAAGCGGCGGCAGGCGACGACGGCTCCGGGACAGAGAGAATCTCCGGTTCAGCCGGAGAGCTTTGCCGTAACTTCGGCTACGTAGCGACCCTGTGTCCGCGCGCCTTCGAGCTCATTCTCGCTCGGCATGCGGCTACCGTCGCCCCCGACAATGGTGGACGCCCCGTAGGGAGAGCTGCCGGTAATCTCTTCTACAGTCATTTGACCCGGGAAACGACCGTAGGGCAGTCCGACGATCACCATGCCGTGATGCAGGAGGGTCACGTGCGTAGTGAGGATGGTACTTTCTTGGCCGCCGTGCTGTGTCGCCGATGAGGTGAACACGCTGCCGGCCTTACCGATGAGCGCACCGCTCTCCCACAACGGACCCGTTGAATCGAGGAACTCCCTCATTTGGCCGATCATGTTTCCGAATCGGGTCGGCGTGCCGAATATGATGCCGTCCGCCGCTTCGAGATCGGCGTGGGTCACCTCGGCATACTGCTCGGCCATCTGCTTCTGCGCGTCGGCGGCGCCCATTGCCTCGAGAATATCCGTGGAGAGCGTCTCGGGGACCCGTTTTATCTCCACGTCGGCACCGGATACCTGCCTTGCGCCCTCGGCAACAGCCTCCGCCATAGAGCGAATGTGGCCGTACATGGAGTAGAAAACCACAAGAACCTTCATGAAACCCCCTATTAGAGAAATACTATAGTGTTATTGTAAGATATAATAATGGGGGGCTGCGGTCGTCTACTCCGATTCCGCGTTGCCGGAGCCGTCTCCGCCGTGCATGACGAAGGCCAGCTTCAGCATGGCCGCCTGCAACAGATTGGTCAGCCGGTATTCCGACAGATCCTCCGGCGTCTCCGATTCACTGAGAATCTGCGCCGTTCTCTCGGGGTTGGACAACGCGTAGAGCACGCTGAAGGCCCGGACCGCTGCGTCGTCGAGGCGGGACTCATCCTCCATCCCTCCGGCAAGGCGAAATCCCCGCAGGAAACCGCCGGCAAGCTCACGGGCCGTGCCGATCAGCTCCTCGTCCGGATCCTCGTTTTCCAAGCCGTAGCCCGCCGCGGGCTCTCCGGTGGTAATCTCTTCATAGGCTTCGTTGAATCCCGTCTCACAGGTCTTGACGTATTCCCGAAGCCGGGGGAAGGAATCGAAGCTCGGCATGCTCTTCGCGCCCTCGGTGTCACGGAAGAAGAGCTCGGACAACCAGACGTTCTCCTTGACTTCCTCGGGGCCGGCCATGAGACCGAGGAGAAACCCGTGAATCTGGGAAGGGGTCATGGGCTCGACACAAAACTGCTCGAGCATCGTATTGAGACTGCGGGCAGTATGTTTCAACATGTCGTTCTTCCGGCAGGCCCGAGAAATCCAACAAGCGGGTGCCCCGGGAACCGACGACTTCCGACCAAGGCACCCGCCCGACCCTTCGGGGCAGCTATTCTTCCTCGAGGGTCTTGGTGAATTTCTCGTACTCCGAGGCGTCGAGGAGATTCTCGTACTCACTGATATCACTGGGTTTGATCTTGATGATCCACCCGTCGCCGAAGGGAGACCGGTTGATGGTCTCCGGGCTGTCGGAGAGAGCTTCGTTCACCTCGGCGATCTCACCGCTTACCGGCATATACACGTCGCTCGCGGACTTGACGCTCTCTACCACGCCGAAACTCTCGCCCTCCTGGAAGCTATCACCGACTTCGGGCAGCTCCACGTACACAACATCTCCGAGGCTGTCCTGGGCATAGTCGCTGACACCGACGACGACCAGGTCTCCCTCTTTACGGGCCCACTCGTGAGACTTGCGGTACTTCACCGAATCATCAAACGTCATCGCTTTCCTCCCTTGAGTTTTTCGGGCCGAAGTAGACAGAATGTGGTTTATTTCTTTTGAAGGAAACGGATTAATCCCCGCTATCCCCGAGTTATCCACAATCCGTCCACACGTCTATGTCGATCCGCAATCGGCTCGGTATCTCTACCGTACTCCCCGTTGGCCCACAGTGCAACCCCGAAAACGCGCAACTTACCCTCTGCCCGACGCCTGTAAAGGTGTTCTTCCTCGTTGAATCCGCCCGACTCGCCGTCCGCGGACGAAGGAGTACCAACCGCCCCAACGCTTGTCCACAAGATATCCACAAGCGTAAGAATTATCGATCCGCATCGCCTGTATAGTAGACGCGCACCTGCTTGTACAGCCCTTCCCCTTCGCTGCGCGTAGCAATCCCGGCTACGTCGTTGAGGGTGGTATGAATGAGGCGGCGCTCGAAGGGATTCATCGGCTCGAGCAGTTTCGATCCCCCCGAGCGTTTGACCTCGTCTCCAACCTTGTGGGCGAGTCGTATCAGGCTCTCCTCCCGGCGATTGCGGTAGTTTTCCGCATCGACAACCACTTTGATGTCCTCGTGACCGAGCCGCCCGGCCACGACATTCGCCAGAAGCTGAATCGCGTCCAGATTCTTTCCTTTGCGTCCGATCAGAATGTTGGAGTGCTTCGAGTCGAGCTTGAGCCCGATTTTGTTGTCCTCACGATAGGCAATGCGGACGTCGGCCGAATACCCCATCTTCTCGGTGACGTTGTGCACGAAATCGACTAATCCGTGCTCGAAATCGTCCTCCGCCTCGCCGCTGCGCACGGCGGTTCCGCCGCCGTCGTAATGCACGCGAATCTTCACGCGCTTACCCATGCCGAGAAAGCCCGCTTTCTGACTATCTACGATCTCGACATCGAACTCGTTGCGCTCGATCCCGAGATCGGCTATCGCCTGATCGATTGCCTCCTTCTCGGTGCGCCCTTCGAACTCTTGTACCATAGTCTTGCTCCTGTTTTAGGCATGCCTGTGTTTGACTTTATTATTGTAGTACTGCTGCCCCGCGGTAAGGATGTTCGTGGTAATCCAGTACACCAAGAGTCCCGACGGCATGTTGTAGAGAACGAAGAAGAACACGATCGGCAGCACATAGGTAATCATGCGCATCTGTTGAGTCGACGCGCTCGGGCTCTGCATGATCTTGCTCGTAATGAGCTGCGTACCTACAAACAGAATGGGCAGCAGTCGCAGATCGTTCCATCCGAGAATCGGCAGGGTGAAGTCCCCGAAGCTCAAAATCGATTCCGGGGCGGAGAGGTCATCTATCCAGCCGGGAATGAAAGTTGCCCCCCGCAGGTCAAAGTGATTGTTGAACAACCCGAACATGGCGATGAAGAACGGCAACTGCAGGAGCATCGGCAGACATCCGCCCAAGGGGTTCACCCCGGCCTTCTTGTAGAGACTTGCCATCTCCTGGTTCATCTTCTGCGGGTTGTCTTTGTACTTTTGGCGGATCTCCTGCATCTGGGGACTAAGCTCCTGCATCTTCGCCGTGGAGTCGTAGCTCTTGCGGGTGAGCGGATAGAGGAGCCCCTTTACTATCAGCGTGAGAATAATGATGGCTACGCCGTAGTTCGGCACAAAGCGGCTTATGAAGTTGAGCGCGGCTTTCAGAACGTTTTCGAGCCAACCGAGGAGCAACCGCGTGTCCACCGCCTCCTGCAGATCCAGGTTGCGCATGCCCCAGGCATTGTCCCGGGCGTCGTTGTACCGCTCGAGCTCCCGCGGCACCTTCGGTCCCAGGAAGAACCGAAAGGTATCCGCATTGCGGGAACTCTCGATCGTCGAGCGCGAAAAGAAGACCTTTGAGGCGTCCGGGATACCCGACTCCGGCTCCGTGGAGAACACCGTTCGGTAACGCGCGGAATCGAGCACACCGATGACCGAGAAATACTTACCGCTTATCGCCGCCCAATCGATCTGCTCTTCGATGGTCTCCTGCTCGCCCGTGTCGAGCCCGTAGGACTCGCGGTTACCCCCGGCGTATGTGAAGTACCGGCGGTATTCCATCTCTCTCGGCCCGGCACGTCCTCCCGCGAGATCCTCGAACTCGGGACCTATCTGCGGGCCGAACTCCAGGGTATAGGCAATGCCGTCGTAGTCGAGGGGAATGTAGCGATTCACGCTGTTCTCCATCTCGACGTCGATCTCGAACAGGTATTCTCCGGGCTCGAAGCTATAGCGCTTCACAACGCGAAACGGCTCATCCTCGTTTCCCACCACGTAGAAATCCCGATAAAACTCCACCACATTGGGATCCGACGTCTCGCGATAGTGATACAACGCCGTATCGACGTCCGCTTGCGCGTCACCGAAGTGTAGACGGAACGCGGCCTGATCCTCGCCGCCCCGCAGGATCATCTCCACGGGCTCATCATCGGAGAAGTGTTCGCGCAGGCGAAACGACGTCACCCCGGCGCCCCGGGGCGTGAAGGTAACGTCGATGATTTCATTGCTATACTCCTGCGGCGTCTCGGGAATATCATCCTCGGGGACGGGCTCCACCGCGCCGGCGCGCCGTGGCTCCGCTGCCTCTGCCGACTCGGCTTCAGGCTCCTCCTCGGTGACCTCCGGCTCTTCACCCTCCGGCTGAGTGGGTTCCTGCCGCCGAGACGGTTCTTCGGCGTCCTCTTGCACTTGCTCCGGTGGAGGTTCGGGCGGATACAGAATGTTCTGCACCATGAACCCCACGGTAATGACGATTACCGACAGGACTACGGCTATTACGGTGTTCTTGTCCATGAATGCTCCAAATCTTCGTCGAGCACGCGGGCGTCCCGCAGGAGGCGCCGAACCTGGTCTATTCGATCATGGAAGGTGTACGAGCCAGGGTAGATAACGAAGGCACAATCGAACCCGCCCTTCATCTCCGGCTTCACGCGACGATACGCTTCTTTCCCGACTCGCTTGAGACGGTTTCTTCGCACGGCGTTTCCCGCCTTCCGGGGCGGGACTACGAGAACCCGGTTATAGGGCAAGCCGTTTTCCGAAACCCGGAGCCTGAGGCCCCGGCAGCCAACGCTCCTCCCCTGCTCGAAAACCCGACGAATATCGGCTCTTCGCCTCAGCCGCTCGTTTCTAGTAAGGCTTTCGCTCATCCGATACGGACAGCTTCTTCCGACCTTTTGCGCGACGACGCTTAAGCACGGCGCGGCCACCGCGGGTCTTCATGCGGGCGCGAAACCCGAATTTTCGGTTTCGCTTGCGCCTGCTCGGCTGATAGGTTCGTTTCATATGTCCAGCTCCAAAAGAGAATTAATCGGTCACGTGAATGGAATCGTAGTATAGCGAGGCAGTGAGATACGTGTCAATCGGCTGACTCCGTGGTGTTCTCGTCGGTAAGATCCTCATAGAGTCGAGACAAAGTCTCCTTCAAGTGCTCGTTCTCGATGTGCTCGAGGGCTTCCTGCGCGTTCTCGCTCTCTTCGGCGGCGCCGCCGGCCGTATCCTCCGCTTTCCCTTTCTCCGTGTCCTCGGCTCCGCTCTTGCTCGGTGCGCCCGGTGCGCTCGCCTTGCGGCCCCGTCCCCTCGGCGGACCGGGATCCTTCGGTGTATCCTCACCGAAGCTATCCACCAGCCGCATCTGCATGGTGCGGATCTCGAGTTGAGGATACTCCCGGGCAATACGAGAGAGAATCTCTTCCCGTTTCATCTGCAACATCTGCATCCATCCCGGATGATCCACCTGCACCTTCAGTGCGCCCCGGTCGATATCAGTTACTTGCGTGTGTGCCGCCAGGTCGGTACCTACGATGCGATGCCAGCTGCGGAAGAATTGTACGTACTTCTGCCCGCCGGTGATGTTATGCATCCGCAAGAACGCTTCGACAAGGTCACCCGCCCGTTCCATACGGCATAATGGTACCCCCGCGAACGCGATAGATCAATGTGTCGCCGGCGGCGTAGTCGGTGAATCGCTCGTCGGGAAGGAACGTGAAAAAGGCCTGCTCATAGCTCGGCAGGGCTTCGAGAAAGCGCGCTCGGCGAAGGGGATCGAGCTCGAGGAGTACGTCGTCGAGAAGCAGAACCGGCCGCCGGCCGCTGCGCGAGGCGAAGAAACCCGCCTGGGCAACGCGGAGGATGAGCGACACCAGCCGCAACTGCCCGGTAGAAGCGGTCTCGGTAAAGTCCGCCCCGCGATACCGAAAGATGAATCGATCCCGATGAGGACCCGATGTCGTTGTAGTCATTACCCGATCGCGCTCTCGCCGTCGATAGAGTTGCTCGATCGCGGCTTCCGTGTCCGCTGATCCCTCCTTGAGTCGCCACGACGGTCGATACTCAATGTGCATAGGTTCCTCGAACCCCGATACCCGAGAGAATAACCGCGAGAACGTCTCGTTGAACGCCGATACGGCTTCCCGACGCTTTGCGAGCATCTCGCAGCCCGCTTCCGCCAAGCGCCGATCATAGACGTCGAGGAGGTCGAGCCGTCCCTGCTTCAACGCGGCGTTTCTCTCCCGTAGAATTCGACGATAGTTACGAAGCACGTCGATAAAAAGCGGATCGTAGAGACTCAGTGTTTGATCAAAGAAGAAGCGCTGCCGCTCCGGCGCACCGTACACGAACTCGATGTCGTCGTGGGCAAAGATGATACAGGGGAGAATGAAGACGAGATCCTTGCGGTCGACAAGGGATTTTCCGTTTAGACGAATGGTCTTTTTTCCGCCGCCCCATCCGTATACGATTTCGTGGCGTTCGCCGCGGGGATCGGTAAGTCGTCCGAGGAGCTTCAGCCGGTCCGCTCCCTCGCGACAGAGCCTCTCGTCCCGACGTGTGCGAAAGGATGCCCCATAACACAACACGTAGATCGTCTCGAGGAAGTTTGTCTTGCCCTGACCGTTTTCCCCGACCAGGAATACTCGAGGTGAAGACACCTCGATCTCGGTGTCGGCGAGGTTCCGGAAGTTATACGTTCTGACGCTCTCGAAACCCACGAAGGTCTAGTCGAGCTGCATCGGCATGACGATGTGAAAGTAGTCTTTCTCCGGGCTGGAGTAGATACTCACCGCTCGGGTCGGCTCGGAAAAACGGATGGAGACATCCTCGGTATCAATTACCCGCAGAGGCTCGAGCAGGTACATGTAATTCAGCGCGAGCTTCTGCTCCGGGCCGTCGTAGCTGCAGGATATCTCTTCCCTTGCCACCCCGACCTCGCTTTCATCCGAAGACAGAACCATCACCTGCGCATCGAGGGACACGTAGATACGTCGGGACTTCTCCACGAGCAAGGATACCCGCTTCAGCGCGTCGAGAAGCTCATCCTTTTTCACCGTGAACTCGTAGGTCTGCTCCTCGGGTATGACCCGACGGTAATTGGGAAACTGTCCCTCGATGAGGGCGGAGGAAATGCGCTGATTCTCGAATTGGACGAAGAAGTTCTTCTCGGTGACGGCCAAGGAAAACGCGCCTTCTCCGGATGCAAGTTTTCGTATGAGATTGAGAACCTTCGGTGGAATGATTACGCCGGCAAAATCGTCGATGGGCTGTTCCGGCGTCTTTTTGATAAGCGATAATCGTCGCCCGTCGGTGGCCACCATAACCAGATCTCCGTCGAGATGCTCCATGTAGACCCCGTTCATAAAATAGCGGGTTTCGTCGTCGGAGACGGCGAAGATCGTTTGCGAAATCATGTCTATGAACGCCGCCTGAGAAAGCTCGAAGTACCCCGTGTCCGCCTCGAGCTGGACCTGGGGAAACTTGTCCGCCTCGATACCCCGAAGCTGGAAATCTATCTTCTTGAACAAGGGTTTTATGGAGAAGCTTCCGTTTGCGTCCACCTCGAACTCGATGTCGCCGGACGGTAGGGAACGGAGAATCCCGAGCAACTTTTCACAGAAGACCGTAGTAGTACCGGGATCACTTACCTCCACCGGGATCCGCGTCTCGAAGCTTACCCGCAGATCCGTTGCCCGTATGGTCAGGGATTCTTCCGAAGCGTCGAGAAGCACGTTTGAGAGGATCGACATGCTGTTTTTCGAAGAGACGATCTCCTGAGCAACGGAGACTTCCTTCATGATGACATCGCGCTCGCAGATGAACTTCATCAACCTCTCCTTCTTCACCTATATGTATATAAAACTAGAAGACGTAGTAGTAGGGGCTGTGAGTTTGTGGAAACCGGTCCTAATTCCCCGTTTTGCAAGACTCTCGGTATCGGGATAACTACGTTCGGTTATACACAATTTGCTCACTTATTCGAACCCGTTCCTTGTCATTCCCCGATCGACTCGAGATATCCCGAGCTCATCCACAGCTTATCATGATTCACTTCGGTCGTACCCTATCGGAGCTTTGTGCCCTGTTCCTTTATCTGTCGTATAAGGAATTGTATTGTGGGTTCTACGGTCGGGTCGGTGCGCATGCGGTGCTCGATACGCTGGCATGCGTGCATCACCGTGGTATGATCCCGCCCTCCGAACTCCAGACCCACCTCGGTAGTGGAGTATTCGGTCATCTCCCGGGCAATGTACATAGCAAGCTGTCGAGGAAAGGCGATAACCTTGGTTCTCTTCTTACCTTTGAGCTCTTGGCTTGAAAGGTTGAAGTAGTCGGCTACGGTGCGCTGAATGATGTCCATGGTGATGTTCGACTGCTTCGGACTGGCAAAAAAGTCTTTGAGCTGCTGTTGCGCCACTTCGGGGGTAATTTCCTTATCTACGAGGTCTGCGTAGGCGATCAGCTTGGTGAGAGCGGATTCGAGATCCCGCACATTGGTAGTGACGTTGTTGCAGATAAGCTCCGTTACTTCTTCGGGCATCCGGATACCTGTCCGGTCGATTTTCTTTTTAAGGATCGCGTAGCGCGTCTCGTAGGAGGGAGGCTGTAGATCAACGTTGAGACCGCGTTCGAAACGGCTCCGAAGCCGATCCGTCAGATCGCGGATATCGGAGACCGGGCGGTCGGAGGTGAAAACCATCTGCTTGTTCGAGTCGTAGAGAGCGTTGAAGGTATGAAACAGCTCCTCCTGGGTTTCCGGCTTGCCCTGGAGAAAGTGTATGTCGTCGACTAGGAGAATGTCCGCGTATCGATAGCGGTTCTTGAAGGTCTGCGTTCGATTCTCGCGGAGGGACTGAATGAAGTCGTTGGTGAAGCTCTCCATCGTGACATAGATGATCTTGAGGTTGTCGAATTCCTGATGCGCCCAGTTACCGATGGATTGAATAAGATGTGTCTTACCCAGGCCGACCCCTCCATAGATCAGGCACGGGTTGTATCCGGTGCCGGGGTTCCGGGCGATGGCCATGGCGGCGTTTGCGGCAAAGGAATTGTTCTGTCCGATCACGAAGTTGTCGAACGTGTATTCCTCGCGGAGGGTAGAGTGGGCCGGCTTCTTCTTGCCGCCGGGCGGAGTCTTTCCTCCGGCCCGTGGGCTACTCCGGGTGTGGTGAGCTTCGTCGGTTTCTTCGGAGGAAGCCTCCTTTTCGCCGGCCGCGCCGCCACCGGTTGCATGACCGTTCGACCCGTTGTTCCCCGACCCGTTTCGTCTATTGTTGCGTACCTCGAACTCCAGGGCCAGATCGGTGCCGGAGAGCTCATGGAGCTTTTCTTCGATGACGGGAAGATAACGCTGGCGTACCTGATCGCGATAAAAGGAAGACGGTACGGTGACGACGATCTGAGAAGCGTTACTGTGGGAGAACTCCATGCGGTTAAACCACATAGAGAATTCGTGCTCGGAGAGCTCCGCCTCCAATTGCTTCATCGCTTCTTCCCAAAAGATATTCCAGGAGTCGCTACTCATACGGACCTCAACTTATCCACAATTTTTCCACAACATATATACGGACGCCCCACGATGACGGTCCCGCCGTTTCGAGATCGCAGGCGACGGGACAAACCGGGAGTGTACCATATCGGAGGCTCACGGCCAACGAATTTGCTCCGAAATTTCGAGGTACTACCGTCGAAAAGGAGGGTATCGTCTGTATAGCTATTGGCTCGTCCCGGGAGGCGCGAAAGAATGCACAATATACACAGAAGCCATCCACATAGTTTCCACAAGCTGTTGGAGGAACCCGGGCGAACCGGCGGCGGACCGGTAGCTTTACTTTCCCCTTCGTACTCGATATACTGGCGGTACTCCTCTAGGTATGTCCGACGGATGCATCACGATAGGGAATCACAGGTAACACATATGCCGGAGAGCTATTCAGCGCAGAGTATCCAGATCCTCAAGGGACTGGAGGCGGTCCGACGGCGTCCGGGAATGTACGTCGGATCCACCGGTCCCGACGGGCTCCATCATCTGGTCTATGAGGTGGTCGATAATTCCATCGACGAGGCCCTAGCCGGCTACTGCAGCGAGATCTCGGTGGAGATACGGCCGGAGAACGTCGTGCGCGTGGTGGACGACGGACGCGGCATCCCCGTGGATCTGCATACCGAAGAGAACGTGAGCGCCCTCGAGCTCGTGATGACCCGTCTCCACGCCGGGGGAAAGTTCGACAAGAAGAACTACAAAGTCTCAGGTGGCCTCCACGGTGTAGGAGTGAGTGTGGTGAACGCCCTCTCCGATTGGTGTGAGGTCATCGTCTATCGGGACGGGACCGTTTACCGCCAGAGCTATCGCCGCGGCATAGCCGAAGGGTCGATCGAAGTAGTGGGGGAGACCGGTCTTTCGGGTACGGAGGTTATCTTCCGGCCGGACCCGGAGATCTTCGAGAGTCTGGATTTTAGTTTCGACGTGCTCTCCAAGCGGCTCCGGGAGCTTGCATTCCTCAACAAGGGCATACGCATAACGATCGAGGATCAGCGTCTGCCCACCCCCAAGAAGCACGATTTTCGCTTCGAAGGGGGCTTGAGAGAGTTCGTAACGTATCTCAACAAGAACAAGACAACCATCCACAACCAGCCGATCTACTTCGAGGCCGAGCGGGAGAACATCCACACCGAAGTCGCCCTCGAGTACAATGACGGTTACAACGAGAACATCTTCAGCTTCTGTAACAACATCAACACCCGGGAGGGCGGTACGCACCTCGTCGGGTTCAAATCGGCGCTTACTCGCACGCTGAACGACGTTCTGCGTCGCTCGAAGCTTGCCAAGAAGGTCGACGAGTCGCTCACCGGGGACGACGTGCGGGAAGGGCTTACCGCCGTTATCTCGGTTAAGGTGCAGAACCCTCAGTTCGAGGGCCAGACCAAAAGCAAGCTCGGCAATTCGGAGGTGAAGGGTGTCGTCGAGTCCGTCGTGAACGAGCAGCTTGCCGCCTTTTTCGACGAGAACCCGAAGACCGCCGATCGCATCCTCGAGAAGACCGTCCTCGCCGCGAAGGCTCGCTCCGCCGCGCGCAAGGCGCGAGAGCTCACCCGGCGCAAGAGCTTTCTCGAGAGCTCGGGGCTTCCCGGTAAACTCGCCGATTGCAGTGAGAAGGACCCCCGCCGCAGCGAGCTCTACATCGTGGAGGGAGACAGTGCCGGGGGCAGCGCCAAACAGGGACGGGATCGACAGTTCCAGGCGATCCTGCCGCTGTGGGGCAAGATGCTGAATGTGGAGAAGACCAGGGTGGATAAGGTGCTCTCCAACGACAAGCTGCAACCCATCATTTCCACTCTCGGCGCCGGGGTCGGCAACGAGTTCGACATCACCAAGGTGCGCTATCACAAAGTCATTATCATGGCCGACGCCGATGTGGACGGCTCACACATCCGCACCCTGCTACTGACGTTCTTTTTTCGCTACATGCCGGAGCTCATCGAGCACGGCTATGTATATTTGGCTATGCCGCCGCTGTATAAGATTACCTACAAGCGTCGGGACTACTACGCCTATAACGACACCGAGCGCGACAAGATTCTCGCCTCCCTCGACGGAGCCGAGAAGGCCTCCCAACAGCGCTACAAGGGACTCGGAGAGATGAACCCGGAACAGCTGTGGGAGACGACCATGAACCCTGAATCCCGCAACATCATGCAGATCCGCATGGAGGACGCGGTGGAGGCGGAAGAGATCTTCAGTACTCTCATGGGCGAAAACGTCGCGCCGCGGCGGGAGTTCATAGAAGAGAACGCCCTCGCGGTGTCCAATCTGGACGTATAGTCGGTGCCCCCGGGCACACACTGTGTAAGGAGTAGCCGGTGTCCGATCAGGAACGCCACGGACGAGTCATCCCCGTGGCCATCGAGGACGAGGTCAAGGAATCCTATCTGAACTATGCCATGTCGGTCATCGTGAGCCGGGCGTTACCGGACGTGCGCGACGGGCTCAAGCCGGTGCACCGGCGCATCCTCTATGCGATGAGCGACATGGGGTTGCGTCCCGATCGCCCCTACAAAAAGAGCGGCCGCATCGTGGGGGACGTGCTGGGAAAGTATCATCCCCACGGGGATCAGAGCATCTACGACGCGCAGACTCGACTCGCGCAGGAGTTCACCATGCGCTATCCCATGGTGGACGGTCAGGGAAACTTCGGGTCCGTCGACGGAGATCCTCCGGCGGCCATGCGCTACACCGAGGCGCGGATGACGCGCATCTCCGAAGAGATGCTCCGGGATTTGGGCAAGGACACCGTGGACTTCGGTCCCAACTATGACGATACCATCACCGAGCCTCTGGTGCTGCCGGGGGCCGTTCCATATCTTTTGGTAAACGGCGCGGCCGGTATTGCCGTAGGCATGGCCACCCTTATGCCCCCGCACAACCTCAACGAGATCTCCGACGCCATCGCGGCATACATCGACAACCCCGATGCCGAGGTGGATGAGCTCATGGAGCACGTCACCGGCCCGGATTTTCCCACCGGCGGCATCATCTACGGTACCCGCGGCATCGCCGATGCCTATCGCACCGGAAAGGGCCGGATCGTCGTGCGGGCCCGGTTCACCATCGAGTCCCTGCAGGGCGGCAAGGACGCCATTGTGGTAACCGAGATCCCCTACCAGGTGAACAAGGCCACCCTGGTTACCCGGATCGCCGACCTCGTGCGGGACCGACGGATCGACGGCATCAGCGATCTCCGCGACGAGTCCGACCGCACCGGGTTGCGTATCGTCATCGAGCTGAAACGAGGGGCGAGCCCGAAGATCATTTTGAATCAGCTTTTCACCCATACCCAGCTCCAGGTCAACTTCAACGTCAACGCACTGGCGCTGGTGCACGGGAGACCGGAGCTCCTCGATCTGAAGCAGGCCATCCGCCACTTCGTGGAGCACCGCCGGGAGGTGGTGATTCGGCGGACCAGGTACGATCTGCAGAAAGCCGAAGAGCGCGCGCACATCCTCGAAGGCCTGAAAATCGCCCTCGACAACATCGACGAGGTGGTGCAGATCATCCGTGAGTCGGCGGACGTCAATGAGGCGCGCGCACGGCTCATGGAGCGTTTCGAGCTCTCTGAGGCCCAGTCTCAGGCGATTCTCGACATGCGACTTCAGAAGCTCACCAGTCTCGAGACGAAGAAGATAGCCGAAGAGCTTGAAGCGACCCGTGCGCTCATTGCGGAGCTGCGGGCGTTGCTTGCAAGCGAAGAGAAGATCCTCGGCGTGGTCCGCGATGAAACCCTCGAGCTTGCCGAGCGCTACGGCGATGAGCGGCGCACCGAGATCGTGCCGGAAGAGGTGGAGGCCATCGACATCGAGGACCTCATCCAGCGGGAAGACATGGTGGTGGTCATCTCGAACCGGGGCTACATCAAACGTATGCCGCTCTCCTCCTACCGCGTACAGGGTCGCGGAGGCAAGGGGCGAGCCGCGGCAACGCTCAGGGAGGACGACTTCATCCGTCACCTGTTCATCGGATCCACGCATGACTACATCCTTTTTGCCACGAGCGAGGGTAAGGCCTATTACCTGAAAGTCCATCAGATCCCCGAGGGTTCCCGGGCAGCCCGGGGACAGCACGTGCGGGGACTTCTCAGTGTCTCGAGCGACGAGGAGATCACCGCGGTGGTGCGGTTCAGCGAGTTCACCGACGAACGCTACCTGTTCATGACGACTATGCAGGGCATCGTGAAGAAGGTGAAGGTAAGTGACTTCGCCAATGCCCGTACCCGCGGTATTGCTGCGATCAGCCTGCGTGCGGGGGACAAGCTTGCCGAGGCGATGCTCACCGGCGGGGAGGACGAGCTGGTGCTGGTCACCCGCAACGGTCGGGGTCTGCGCATGGATGAGCGGAGCGTCCGACCGATGGGCCGGTCGAGCCGCGGCGTGCAGGGGATGCGGCTCGCCGGTGGCGATGAGCTCGCCGGCGCGGTGTCGGTGGCCGAGAACAAGCAGATGCTGCTCATCACTCAGTACGGCTACGGCAAGCGAACCGACTTCCACGAGCTCACGATCCACGGCCGAGGCACCGGCGGGCAGCGAGTTTACGGTGTGAGCGAACGCACCGGAGAGGTCGTCGGCGTGCAGCCGGTGGCCGAGGACGATGACCTCGTGGTGGTGACCTCTCAGGGCACCTCCATCAAGCTGAAGGTCTCACAGATCCCCGTGCAGGGCCGTTCCGCCGCCGGCGTGCGGGTCGTCGGAATCGATCGGCCGGACTACGTGGTCGGAGTCGGTCGCGCCGCGACCGATGAGGAATAGTAACCGGTCGACCTTTGGGGTGACGTAATGGGGGCCCCGACCCAGGACGCCCGGGGCGCCGGGGCCGCGGGGCCGCCGAGGCCGGGCAGCATGTCCGCGCGCCCACTGCGGGGGGGGGCCACTCCGGGGGCGCCGGCCCCGCAGTGTTTCACGTGAAACATCCGACCGGAGACGGGACCGCCA
>JBKHEN010000004.1:0-37701 GCA_046540795.1 Spirochaetaceae bacterium
TCGGGGCCGGTGGAATCGGGGCCAACGGATCGCCCGGAATCCGTGGCTTCCGCCGCGTACCCTCCGCCGGCGCTCTCGAGGACTACGATGCCCGAAGCGGCGGGATCCTCCGAAGAATAGCTCGCGATCCAAAAATCACCATGGGCTGTGGGCAGTGAGCTTTCGCTGTGAAAGGTGAGCGCGATGTCCGCGACGGCATCGCGATAACGAACGATGTCATCTACCGAAAGCAGTGGCAGGTCATGGCGCTCGGCGAAGGCGGAGAGCTCGGCGGCCCGTGCCATGGTTCCGTCTTCGCCCATGATCTCGCACATGATCCCGCTGGGCGTGAAGCCGGCAAGTCGCGCCAAATCGGCGGTCGCCTCGGTGTGTCCGCGCCGCGCAAGCACACCCCCGGGGGCGGTCAGAAGCGGGAATATGTGGCCGGGGCGGGTGAGCTCGGACGGCCGTGTCCGTGGGTCGCATACCGCGCGGATGGTTCGGGCCCGCTCGTAGGCGGAAATGCCGGTATCGCTGCTCTCGTGGTCCACGCTCACCGTAAAGGCGGTTCCCTTCGGGTCAGTGGGGGTGGTGGTCATCGGTGCCAGCTCCAGTCGGGCGGCTTGTTCCGCGGAAATCGACTGACAGATCAGGCCCCGGGCGTGGGTAGCCATGAAGTTCACCGTTTCCGGCGTCACCGCATCGGAGGCGGCGACCAGATCCCCTTCGTTTTCCCGGCTCGAATCGTCGGTGACGATGACGATTCCTCCCGCGGCGAGCCGCTTGAGTGCAGCCTCGACTCGATCTCTGTACCCGTTATCCGATACGTTCATATGTTACCTCCATGATGCGCTGCAAGCAGGCGTTCGGCGTATCGTGCCATCACGTCTACTTCGATATTCACCAGTTCCCCGGTTCTATGCCGCGAAAGGGCGGTGTCGCGCCAGGTCGTTGGAATGATGTTCGCAGTGATTCGTGCGCCGCGGAGCTCCGCAATCGTGAGGCTGACCCCGTCCACCGCTATCGAGCCCTCGGAGATGCAGTAGCGCTCGAGGTGGTGCGGGAGAAGGACCTCGACGAATACATTCTCGCCGTAGCGTCGGACCTCCGTGATTCGGCCGATGCCGTCCACATGGCCTTGAACCAGATGTCCGCCGAGGCGGGTGCTCGGGGTTACCGCACGCTCGAGGTTGACGGTGGCTCCGCGAGCCAGACTCCCGAGGGTCGTCTTCTCCAACGAGGCCGCCAGGGTTTCCACGGCGAATCCGCCGTCGGAGATTGCGATCACGGTCTGGCACGCCCCGTTTACGTTCACCGAAGCGCCGAGCTCGAGGTCGCCGAGCACAAGCTGTGCGTCGATGGTGATCCGGCGATACCCGGCCCGCCGCTCGACGTGCCGGACGGTCCCTACCTCCTCAACGAGCCCCGTAAACATACTCCGCCTCCCGTACCGATTGCCGTACCTCCGATAGCCAGCCGGAGCGGAAGCCTTCGAAAACCGCCTGTCCCGAAAGGCCTCGCACCGTTACGCCTTCCAGGCGTGGGGCGTCCGCGACCCGCAAGAGACCCAGGGCGCCGAGTCCCGAGCCGTCCCCGCCGAGGAAGAGCGGGGCGACGTACAGGTGTGCGGCGTCGTAGAGTCCCTCCGCAATGAGTGCGGTGGCGATTCGTGCCCCGCCTTCGACCAGAACGCGGCGTATTCCCATCGCATGCAGCTCCGCGAAAACGTCACGGAGGGGGAGTCGACCGCGGGAATCCGGAGCCACGGTGACCACCGTGACGCCGTGCCTTGTGAGCTCGACCGCTCGGCGACCGCATGCCCGGCCGACCGCATCCGTGCCCGGATCCGCGGTGAAGACGATGAGTTCTCGGGCACGCTCGCGTACGAGGCGGGATCCCGGGGAGAGCTCCGCTCGCGAATCGACGACCACTGCTCGCGGCTGTCGTCGAGGCGGTTCGCCGTTCTCCGGGCGTACGGTGAGGGCCGGATCGTCGGCGGCAGCCGTGCCGGCGCCGATCAACACGGCGTCGTGATCGGCGCGCAGGGCGTGAACTTCGGCGCGCGCAACCGAATCGGTGATCCACTTCGAGTCCCCCGTGGGGGTGGCGATCCGCCCGTCGAGAGACGAGGCGAGTTTGAGGGTTACGAAGGGTCGATCGAGGGCCGCCCGGGTGTTGAAATCGGCATTGAGATACCACCCGGCCGCGAAATCCGTGGCCGTGTCGACCCGGATGCCGGCGGCGCGAAGCGCCGCTACCCCGGTTCCCCGGACACGCCGGTTGGGATCGAGCTGTCCGATCACCACGCGTGAGACGCCCGCCGCGATGATAAGCTCGGTACAGGGCGGATTGTGCTTCTCCGGCGCCCGAAAGGAGCACGGCTCGAGATTGCAGTAGAGCGTCGCACCATGTGCCGCCGGGCCCGCCTGCTCGAGCGCGGCAGCCTCCGCGTGGGGGCCGCCGTATGCGGCGTGATACCCCGTGGCGATGATCCTCGGCGCCGTCTCCTCGCCGGCGGTCTGTGTAAGCACGGCACCGACCAAAGGGTTCGGGCGGACCGCGGCGCCGCCGCGTGCGGCAAGCTCGAGAGTCCTCGACAGTATGACGTTGTCTGTATCCGAAACCACGGATGCTCCTTTGCGGGACAAGGGAGGCGACCAGGATGGGAGCATGCGGTCGGTCGGACAAAAAAACCCCGAGAAGTCCCTTTTCTCTCAAGAATAGGACATCTCGGGGCTTTGGACGTCGACGACGCCGTCAAACGCAGGCGGGAACAACACCCGCCCTGCAAGGGGTTTTCTCCCATCCGGACTGTACCGTCGGCACCGGATTTCCACCGGTTCTGTATCAACGTGCCGCCACCATAGCGCCACGCCGAAACTCGCGGGCTGTTACCGCCGGTCGGGAATTGCGCGTCGCACCGATGACACGCTCACCCTGCCCCGAAAACCGTCTTTTGAGCTGAAGCTACTGTAAAGAGGGAGTTTGGTCAATACCTGATCGATTGAAACCTCGGGCCGAAACATGCGTACATGGTGTGCGATGAGTGTGCGATGAGCGACGCGGCGGACTTGCATGCGGTCGGGCGAACGCTCGGCGGTGATCCCGATGCGTTTTCTGAGATCGTCGAGCGCTATACGCCGGTAGTCTACTCCTTGGCGGCGCGAATGCTCGGCTCTTCGGAGGAGGCCGAGGAGGCGACGCAAGAGGTGTTCCTGAAGGCATATCGGTCCCTGGGTCGCTTTCGGTTGTCACGTCGTTGCTCGAAGAAGGCAGCTACAGCGGTGAAGACGTCGCCGCGCTGGTAACCGCGGCGCAGGGGCTCGACTGGGAGCAGGCGCGCTCGCGCTTTGGTGAGCGTGACCGCACCGGGGGAGGAGAAGATGCTTCGCCGGTGGATCCTCGGCCCTGACCGCGGCTGTGCAACACTCCTTTCGGGCCGTCTGGTCACCGCTCGGTGGCCGGCGGCCCGTCTTCTATACCCGAACGGTAACCTCGGTAACGTCGGTGACGATCATGCCGGCGCGCCGGGCCGCTTCCATGCCGCTTGCGCTGTCCTCGAACACCTGACACCGGGCGGGCTCTACACCGAGAAGCTCCGCGCAGCGAAGAAACGTTTCCGGATGAGGCTTGTGGTGGGTGACGTCGTCACCGGTGACGAGGGCCTCGAAAAGACCGGCGAAGCCGATTGTTTCGATCACCCGTGACGCAATCCACCGTTGCTCGTTGGTTGCCAACCCAAGCGGGAAACGCCCGTGGGCCCCGCGCGCGATCTCGGCAACGGGCTCGTGAGGCCGCAGCTCGTCAAGGTGGGTGAGGTACGCGTCGTCCTTCTCCCGGGCTATGACCTCCGCGTCGAAGGAGGTACCGAAGTGCTCGTTAATGTAGGCGACGATTGCCGGTGAGGTGCGGCCTCCGAGCCGGTCGAAGAAGAGTTCCTCGGTCAGCTCGAATCCGTGTGCTCGCAAGACCTCCTGCCAGGCGTGGAAGTGCGCCGGCATCGTGTCGGCTATGGTCCCGTCCATATCGAAAATGAGTGCCCGCGCCCGCGGGTCGATTTCCAGTGCCATGGTGGACACTGTAACACGGTCGGAGGACGGCGTGTAGGCCCCTCACGTTTACGCCCCGCACACGTGGCCCCCATGCAGGTGGCACCCATGGAAGGGCATTCATGGATGGGCACCCATAGGTGGGCACCCATGGAAGGCGCCGATCACTGAATCAGCGTGCGACGCAGGCGGTGAACGGCGAATGCTCCGACGCCCACGGTGAGCACGAGCATATAGGCCAGGTCCCACCACAGGATCGGCCCGAAATCCCATGTTGCAAAGGCACGGGTCATCCGAACCGGATGCGTCAACGGAAGCGCCTCCGAGATCGGGCGCACGATTGCCGGCAGGTTCTCCACGGGAAAGACGACGCCTGAGAAGAAGAACATCGGAGAAATGAACCCGGAGAAAAAGAAGTTGAACTGGTTGATGTTCTTTACCCAGGAGGTCACCAAGAATCCGAGGACGGCGAACATCGTCCCGGTGAGAAAGCCGATCAACGGGGCAACCAACAATCGGTCTACAGGCAGTATCCCGAACACGCCGACAATGATGAGCACGGACAGGCTGAAAATGAAGCCCTTGGTGCCCGCCCACAGAATCTCACCTACCAACAGGTCGTTTGCCGTGATCGGTGCGCCGAGCATACCGTCGTACACCTTGTCGAACTCGAGCCGGATGTAGGTGCCGAAGCTGCACTCGAAGGCGGCGGTGAACATGGCCGTGGTCATCATCAATCCCGACGCAAGGTACTCGACGTAAGGCAGTCCTTCCATGATGCCGATATACCGGCTGAGCCCCAGCCCCAGACCCACGAGGAATATGAGCGGCTCGAGAAACGGGGGAAGCGCGTTGCTTATGAGGTTTTTGGAGTACACGCGAACGTGACGAAACCACACGCTGTAGAGTCTGTGCACCGGCGACGGTCGCCGCAGCGTGAATTGCTCCGGGGCCGCCACATTCGTGCTACTGGTGGACATTTAGGCTCCTTCCTGTGCTCTTGAGAAAGAGGTCTTCGAGGTTCACCTGCCGGAGATGATACTCTCCCGGCGAAAGGGAACGGGTCATCGTCTGGAGGCGCTCGAGGTTCGAGCTATAGTACAGCACCCGCTCGTCCGACCCCTCGGTCCGCACCTCGCCGTCCGATATGTGGGACTCTACCGCCTCACGAGCCTCAGTATTGAGAAGCTCGAGCACATGGGTCTCTATGTGCTCGCTGAGTAGCTCCGGAGGGTTACCCTCCAGGACCTTGCGGCCGTGATCCATGATGAGCAACGTATCCGCCAGGTGGAAGGCCTCGTCCATGTAGTGCGTGGTGAGCAGAATCGTCACACCGGTTCGTTTGAGACTGCGGAGCTTGTCCCAGATCAGATGGCGGACCTGAGGATCCAGACCTGTGGTGGGCTCGTCCAGGATGAGCAGGGCGGGGTTTCCCAGCAATGCCCGGGCGATAATGAGACGTCGCTGCATGCCGCCGGAGAGCTCCCGCACCTTTGCCGTGCGCTTCTCCTCGAGCTCCATGAAATCGAGCAGGTAATCCACGCGTCGGCGGGCCGTGCGCCAGGGAATGCCGTAGAAATTGGCGAAGATCCGCAGGTTCTGCAGTACGTTCAACTCCAGATCCAAGCTGTTCTCCTGCGGGACCACCCCCGACGCCGCCTTGATGTCGATCTCGTTGGTTCGCGGGTCGGCACCGAGGACGCGCATAACCGTGTCCTCACGCTCGTCGGGATCCGCCTTGCCGTAGAGCGTCTTCATCATGGTTGTCTTTCCCGCACCGTTGGGTCCGAGAAACGCGAAGCAGGTCCCCGGCTGCACGTCGAATCCGATATCGTTCACCGCTACGAGACTGCCGAAGCTCTTGAAGAGATGTCGAACGTGGATGAGGGCATCGTCGGTCATGGTTCATAAGATAGCGTCTCAGCGGCCTCCCGCAAAGTGAAGTATACAGAAGCTTGTTGCAGCCCGAAGCGCCAAGTGATTGTGCCGAAGGAGACTGTACCCGCTTGGCGCCGGAGGAGTTCGCCTGAACGCACGCCGCGGTCTATCTCGTGTTCACAAGGAAACCTGCGTCCCATCCTGCAACAAGCTTCTATACACATCACCGGTGGTGTTCCTGAATTGCGGGAAGCCGTGCTATAACACACCGACGCGGAGGTAGCGTGGCCGACAATCCATCACAGCCGACCGGGCCCGAAGCCGCCGGCGAGCGCAGCGATCTGGTGCTCAAGATACTACGAACCTTTCCTCACCTGATGCGGAAGCTGCTCTCGGATTTCGACTATCGTTCCGGACGGTACGAGCTGAACTACACGCAATACAAGAGCATGATGCTCGTGCACTATGAGCCGAGCACGCCTCTTTCGGAGCTGGGTGCGCACATGAATCTGGAACGCGGCAGCTTCACCTCGGTGATAGACGGACTCGTGGCCCAGGGGCTACTCAAGCGCCACCGTGATCCTCGTGACAGACGCCGTATCACGCTCGAACTCACCCCCGAGGGTGAGCGATTTGTGGATGAGCAGATCGGCCGGATTCACACCCATATAGCCGCCAAGCTCGATGCGCTCTCGCCTGAGGATCGTCGGCGTTTCCTGACTGCCCTGGACGATCTGTTCGAAATGACCTGGCGATTGTGATCACCCGGACGGGAGCGGACGCTGCGGCCCGGCGTGCAGATTGCTTGATTTCTAACAAACGGATAGGTATTTTGTCTCGAGCGCCTTGCCGCGGAGAAGACTGAACCGACGCGGCACGATACAAGGAGGGCTGCGTTGAGGACGGTATCGCTGGTCGTTTTGATGACCGTCGGAGCCGTGCTCGTCACCTCATGTGGGGCGAGTGAAGGTGATACTTCCCGGGAGAACGGCGCATCGTCGGCGACACCCGAAGGAATCGCGGAAGCCGAGCAAGATGAGCAACGGTGGGTCCGGGGTGCCGAAGTAGCATGGACCTCGACCGCGGATCCGATTCGGACGTCCGGAACCATACGGGGTGCCCGGGAAGCCACGGTTGTGTCGGAGACGCAAGGGGTGATCGAGGAGCTAAGTTTCGAGCTCGGCCAGGAGGTCGACAGAGGTGATGTGCTCGTCGCCCTCGATGCGGAGACCGAGCGTCTGCAGATGGAGCAGGCGGAGCGTCGCATGGAAGCAGCGGAGTTGGAGCTTCGGGCCACGGAGCGCCTGGCCGAGCGGGGAAGCTCCTCGCCGGCGGAGCTCGCACGGGTGCGGGCAAGCACCGCCGGGGCCCGCGCGGAGTACGAACGCGCGCATAAGCAGTTTCGGGATCGCCGCATAACGGCTCCCGTTGCCGGCCGCATTGCGGCGAAGAACCGCGCTGTCGGTGTGGGTAACTATCTCTCCCCGAATCTGGAAATAGGTCGGATCGTCGATCTCGAGACCTTGGAACTGGAGGTGTCGGTGGGTGAGGGGGAAATCACGTACCTCCGGGAAGGAGCTCCGGCTACGGTGCGGATTCCGTCCTGTCCGGATCTGGAGCCGCAAACGGCCGTAGTTGCCTCCGTTGCCGCCGGAAGCGATCCGGAAACCGGGAGCTTTTCGGTATTGCTGCGGTGGGACAATGAGTGCGGGGAACGCGTCCGCTCGGGAATGACGGCCACGGCTACTATCGAACCCGCGGAAGCCGAGCGGGTTCTTGTCGTTCCCTCGAGCGCCGTCGTTGAAGCTTCCGGGGCGAACTACGTTTTCCTCGCGGATGACGGAGTTGCACGGAGGCGGGAAGTCGAAATCGGTCGGCGGCTCGGCAGCGTGAGCGAGGTCACCGAGGGGCTGTCGGAGTCGGACGTGGTCATTATCACGGCTACGAGCCGTCTGCGAGACGGCGATGCCGTGACGGTGGAGCTCGGCGAAGAGCAGGAGAGCGAGGAATCCCGATGAGCCTGGGGCGTCTATCCACGCGGAACCCCGTTCTGGTGAACATCCTTATGGTGGTCGTTCTGGTGCTCGGGGGATTCAGTGCGTCACAGTTGCCGCAGGAGCAGTTCGCCGAGATACCCTTTTACTTTGTTAATGTCGTTGTGCCGTATCCCGGTGTAGCCGCGGACGACGTAGAGCGCAGTGTCACGGTAAAGATCGAGAACGAGATGCAGAGCCTCGAGAACCTCGACGCCATCCGCTCGACGACCAGCGACGGAATTGCCACGGTGACCCTCGAGTTCTCTCAAGGTATCTCCGACCGGGAGTTCGATTCTCTCTACCAGGAGGTGCAGAACCGCTTCGGGAACATCGACCTTCCCGACGGGGTGGGGGACGCGTCGATCGATGATTTCTCGACAAACGATTTTCTTCCGGTGATCGAGGTTGTTCTCTACGGTGACGAGGAGCTCGATGTGCTGCGTTCCGCGGCCGAGGACCTGCGTGATCGCCTCGAGGGCATTCCCGATGTTTCGCGGGTCACCCTGGTCGGCTCTCGCGATCGGGTGGTCATGGTAGAGGCCTCCCCGGAACGTATGGAGGCGTTGGGCGTCGACATCGATACGGTGGTGAACGCCGTATCTGCTCGGAACGTGAACGTGCCGGCAGGGACCATCACCGACGGCCGGAGGGAGTATCTCTTGCGGACCGTCGGGGAGGTTGACGATTATCGGCGTCTTGGCGACATAGTGGTACGCCGCAGCGCGGAGGGTGGGCTCCTTCGTCTGGACGACCTTGCCACGATTCGCCGGACCTCCGACCCCGAAGGGGTGACCGCTCGATTCAACGGCCGCAGATCGATCAGCCTTCAGGTTGCCAAGGTTCCCGGGGGGGGCTCCACCGACATCGTTTCGGAGGTAGAGGAGCGCACGCGGGAGCTAGCCCGCGAACTGCCCGAGGGGCTCAGCGTGGAGTTCTTCAACGACTCCACCGTGCAGATCCGTGATAGCCTGAACGTGCTGTTTACCAACGCGGCCCTCGGTCTGGTGCTGGTGGTCGCCTTGCTCCTCGTGTTCATCGGGTTCCGGAACGCCCTCATGACCGCCCTCGGCATACCGTTGAGTTTTGCCATAACCTTCGTGGTTCTCGAGCTCACCGGCAATACCCTGAACGGAAACTCGCTCTTCGCTCTGGTGCTCGTGCTCGGGCTCATCGTCGATCATGCGATCGTCATTGTGGAAAACAGCTTCCGCATTCAACAACAGGGATATAGCAAACGCGAAGCCGCGGTGCGGGGCGTCGATCAGGTAATCGTCCCCGTGGTGGCGGCCACGGCTACGACGATAGCGGCGTTTTTGCCGTTAACCTTCCTGCCGGGCATTATCGGCAAGTTCCTTTCGATCGTCCCGATTACCGTGTCGGTTGCCCTGGTTGCCTCGAATCTTGAAGCCGGGCTCTTTCTCCCTTCTCATTACGCCGACTGGCCGGGCGGTGAGAACCCCGGTACGGGCGGGCGTGACTGGTTCGCCTCATGGAGAGACACCTTCGGCCGCATTCTACAACCCCTGTATCGTCATCGGCTCATCACTTTCCTGGGCATGGTCGCCGTCATGGCGGGGGTGTTCGCCCTCGTTCCCCTTCTTCAGCAGAACCTCTTCGAAGCGGAGGACGCTTCGCTGTTCTACATCGAGGTGGAGATGCCGCCGGGTACCTCGCTCGAGGGGACCGACGCCTTCGTCGAGCGCTACGAGGAGCGGATCGTGCCGCTGGTCGGTAACGGTGAGATCACGGGGGTGAGCTCCGCAATAGGGTTCTCCTCCGGGGAGACGGAGAACGTTCGCGAGTCCAACGTAGCGCAAATCACGGTGGATCTTGCTGACCGATCCGCGGGACGCACGCGCTCGGTGGACAGGATCATGGCGGAGGTGAGGGATACCACCCGGGATATTGCGGGTGCCGAGGACGTGCAGTTCCGCAAACAACAGACCGGACCTCCGACCGATCCGCCGGTGGTGTTCCGGATCTTCGGGGACGATTACGACAGCCTCGTTGCGGTATCCGATGAAATCAAGGCCGAGATGGCCGAGTATCCGCAGCTCTTTAACATCACCGACAATCTCGAGGGCGGAAGCCCGGAGCTGCGAGCAGTGCTCGATCCGGAGCCTGCCAGCCGCTACGGCCTGAATCCGCAGGTGCTCGGAAGCTTCCTGAGAGCCTCCTTCGACGGTATTACGGCGACGACCATCTTCGAGGAGAACCAGGAGACCGATGTCGTTGTACGGAACGGCACCGGAGAGCGGACGGCGATCGATGAGATCACGCAGGTGCGCATTCCCATGTCGGACGGCCGGTTCGTGCCGTTCTCTTCGGTGGCCCGGCTCGAGCAGGATCGCGCTTTCGGAACGATACAACGCCTCGATGGCGAGCGGGAGGTTCAGATCGAATCCGAAGCCTACGGCACGGGTGAGGTGCCGGAGGTGAATGAGGCCGTGGAAGAGCTGTTTCGCGAAGAGCTTGCCGCCGAGTATCCGGGCGTCCGGTTGGAGGTCGGGGGAGAGTTTGCAGAGTTCCGAAACCTTCTCGTCGATATTCTGCGGGTGTTCCTGGTGGGGATCTTTCTCATCTACTTGATACTGGCGACGCAGTTCAAGAGCTACACGCAGCCGGTGCTCATCCTGTTCACCGTGCCTTTCGCTTTTGTAGGGGTGTTTCTCTTTCTGTTGATCTCCGGGACCTCCCTGTCGACGACAGTGATCTATGCCGGCGTGGCGCTGGTGGGTATCGCGGTCAACGACGCCATTGTGCTCATCAGTTTCACGAACCGGCTCCGTGCGGAGGGAGTCGAGGTTTCGGCCGCCGTCATGGAGGCGGCAAAAACGCGCCTGCGTCCGATACTCTTGACCTCGTTTACCACCATCGCCGGGTTGCTACCCACGGCGATCGGAATCGGTGGGTACTCGGTCGTCTGGGGGCCGATGGCAAGCAGCATAACCTTCGGGCTGCTGTTTTCAACACTCGCGACCCTGGTGTTGATACCCTGTATCTACGGGCTGTTCTATGACCGGGGCGGACGCAGGATCAAGCGCTCCCGGGACGATCGTTCCGCCTCTTCCCGGGAGAAATGATGCTCGTGAAAGCGGAGGTTGAGCCAGGCGTCGATCATGTTGTCGTAGTGCGTGTGAAAGGGGTGGCCGCTCTGGCCGGTAGTATGCATCATACGTGAGGCATCGAGGTCGCTCAAGTCGATGATCTGACGCATGGACGTGATCCAGTTTACCTCGTAGGGATCGGTGAGATCCCAATCGGCCGCGAGTACCTGCTCGGTGCCGCCGTCTACCGCATGCGGCCCGCGGTTGAACATGTCCTCGATGAGACCGATGCCGGAGTCCCCGAGAGTCTGGTGCCGGAACTCCACGGTGTGCAGCTCGCCCCACCGCCACTCCGGAAGCGGCGCCTCAAAAAGACGCGCTCCCTGTTCGAGGGCCCTTATAAGGGCGCGCCTTAGAATATCGTCGCGCTCTTCCCGTGTCTCCGGTGTACGGACATCGTCCCACCAGACATTGTCCGGATTCTCGAGAAGCCCCGCCAACGCGCTCTGAAGGCGGGACCCTTCGGTGAGGGCGGGGGAGTCTTCCCAGAGCCCTTCGGGTATCTGATCGGTGAAGGTCTCACGGACGAGATTCTGGAAGAACAGGGCAAACAGGGCCGCACCGGGACTTTCCCTGTCCATATCTCCGTCCCACGTCGAGAGCATCCGCTGTGCCGCCGACACGACCCGTCCCAACGCTTCCGGCGAGGTCTCGGGTGTCCGACCGGGCGAGCTGTCCGGTAAGCCCTCGGGCTCGAGATCGAGCACGTGGGGCAGGATCTCCGCAGCGGAAATGCTATATGTGTCCCCCTGCATAGCCGCGACGTAGTCCGCGTCGATCTCTCCAGGTGCTTGCTCTATCAGGTCCACGATGCGACGGGCCCGATAGCCGTGGTTGAACTCCTCGGCAATGAAATGGGGGTATGCATCCGGAGGAACCACCGGATTGTTTGCGGTAGCGATGTAGTCCTTCTCCGGATTCAGCACGTAGGGCAGTTCCTCGAAGGGAATGTAGCCCTCCCACCGATACTCGTCGGTCCATCCCGGTGCGGGAAGCCGTCCCGAGCCCTTACGTCTGATCGGAATGCGCCCCGGGGCTTGGTATCCGATGTTACCGTCGACGTCGGCGTAGAGAAAGTTTTGCGCCGGGACGTCGAACCGGGACACCGCCTCGCGGAACTCCTCGAAGTCCGAGGCCCGATTGAGGCGATGCACCGACTCCATCGTCCTGTTCGGCTCGAGCGCCGTCCACTGAAGGCTGAGCTCGGTGGGCGCGAGCGCCTCGGCGGAAAAGCGAGGAGGGCCAACGTTAAATTCTCGAAACTGCGCGTTCGATTCCAGGTCCGTTATCAACGGACCGTGCCGGGTTTCCCGCACGCGGATGACGTGAGGCTCCCGCTTTCCGCTGACCTCGATCTCTTCGGTTCGCACCTTCATGTCGCGCCACTCGCCGTTTACCTCGTACTGAAGGGGATCCGCGGGGTTGATGCGCTCGATGAATAGGTCCTGCACGTCCGGTGATAGGTTCGTTACTCCCCACGCGATGCGATCGTTGTGACCTACCACGACTCCGGGTACACCGGCGAAAGAGTATCCTGCCACGTCGAGCTCTTCCTGTCCGTTATGCAGGGAGACTTCGTACCAGATCGAGGGCATGTCTACCCCGAGATGCGGATCGTTTGCCAGAAGCGGCTGTCCGCTTTCCGTGCGCGATCCGCCGAGGACCCAACTGTTGGACCCGAGCCCCCCGCCTTCGCCGAACCCGAGGTCCGCCGGGATCCCGGAAAGCCGCTTTGGAATGATATCGGACGACACCCCGGCCGCCACGGCGCCCCGGTCGTCGCTTGACTGTGCCTCATCCGTTGCCGCTACCGGTACGGGAGAATCCGCGGCGGTTTGCCGCAGCTCCGACTCGCTCATGGTGTAGGGCATCTTGTCCCGGTACGCAGGGAACAAATCCGCCGCGGCCTCCGTTCCTACGGCACGCACCAGGCGGAGCGTATCGAGCTCGGTCTGGAGGTTTTCTCCGAGGTCATAGGACATGATCTTGAGCCACGTCAGGGTGTGGGCGGGTTCCCAGGGTTCTATGCGAACCCGGGTTCCCCTGAGGGAGAGAAGGGCGTGCTCCAAGGACAGGCGGCCCGCCGAGCGCTCGGCGATGTACGCGTTCACGCCCTCGGCGTAGGCATCCAGCGCGCTTCGCACCTCTTTCGGGGCCCGGCGGTATTCCTCTCGGGCCAAGTCCGCAAACCCCATGGTGCGGATGAACACGTCGGTGGAGAGAGCGGTCTCGCCGAAAAGCTCCGAGAGCCGGCCCTCGCCGAGGCGACGCCGGAAATCCATCTGCCAGAACCGGTCCTGCGCGTGGACGTAGCCCTGCGCACGGTACATGTCCTCAGGCGACTCCGCATAAATGTGGGGGACGCCGTTTTCGTCCCGCAAAACCTCGACCGGGGTTTCGACATCCGGTACCTCGACGCTCCCGCTCGTCTTCGGGTGCGGTCGGCGCGTCACAACGAGCAAGGCAACGAGCGTCGCCACCACGACGAGCGCCACCGGCACGAGAATTGCCGTGAGGATCCGGCTTCTCTTGGTCATGAGTCTCCCCCGGTGCTCAGTCGGACTCCTCCTGCTCATTCTCTTCGGGGAGCAGGATCAACTCTACGTACTGCTCGGTGTCGAGATAGCGACGAACGGCGTCGGTCAGTGCCTCGGCGGTAAGCTCGTCGACGAGCTCGGGATACTCCAGGATCCGTGCCGGCTCGAGCTCGTGGAAATAGAGCCCCTCGAGCATATCACGCCAGTACGTGTTGGTGCGGATATCCTCTTTGAAATCCTCACGCAGCGTACTCCGGACCCGTTCAGCGTAGGACTCATCGAGCCCCTCCTTAGTGATCCGTTCGATCACCTCATAGACCCGGTCCGTGAGCTCCCTGGCCCGCACGGGATCGGTGGAGAACTGGATATCCACGAGGTACTCCTCATCGGGATATCGCCGGGGAGTCGCAGACACCCGTATGCCGTAGGTTCCTCCCTCCTCTTCGCGAATGATCTCGCGAAGCCGCCGCTCGAGCGCCTCCGCCGTCCCGCGCAGCACGTGGTTCTCCTCTCGGGACCATTCATAGTCGCCGTGGAACACTAAGGCGATGCGGCTCTGGGGCTCGATGCCCTTGCGAACGACATCCTCCACGACTCCGTCCGGCCGTTCGATCTCCGGGTCCCCGATACCTTCGGCCTCTCCGTCTCCCGGGAGGCCGGCGAGGTAACGCTCCACCAGAGGTCGCAGGACCGAGGGCTCGGTGCTGCCGACGACGAAAAAGGTGAAATCACCGGCATCGGCAAAGCGTTCCCGGTAGAACCGATACGCTTCCTCGAGCTCGATCTCCTCGAGTCGTTCGAGGGTGAGGGGACGCCGCCGCTCGGCATCGCCTGAGAGAATCGCCCGGAGGCGGTCGGAGAAGACGGTCTGCGGATCCGCTCGGCGGTTTTCGACGCGGGAACGGAGCCGCCGCATGTAGGTTTCGAAGGCCTCCTCGTCTTCGCGGGGCGAGGTGAAATAGAGATGGGCAAGCTGGAACATGAGCTCCACGTCCTCCCGGGACGCTGAGCCTTCGAGGCCCTCGGTGAGCTCGTTGATGTACGGTGACATCCGGACCCGCCGGCCCGCAAGAACCTGCTCGAGCTCGGTGGCGGAGAGCTCGCCGAGCCCGGAGTCCGACACGATCTGCGCAGCCTGTGATGCGGAGCGGTAGATCTCATCCGAGGCCCTCGACGTGCCGCCGGGACTGAACGCAGCGAAGAGGATCTCGTCGTTTCGGAAGTCAGTCGGTTTGACCACCACCCGAGCACCGTTGGAAAGCTCCCACTCCACCGCGTCGATCTCCTCGAGCTCCGTCTCGGATACGACCTCCCCGGGCTCCGGCGGCTCCTCGATGAGCCGGCGGTCGCTCATTGCCGTCTCGTATGGCTCGAGCTCCGCGCGGCGCACCCCCGAGAGCACGGTGTGTAACTCCTCTTCGCTCGGAACGGCCGACTTCTCATCCTCCGGCGCGCTGACCGTTACGACCCGGTTGCTCTCTCCGGTGAAGTCGCCGGCCACTGCCGATACGTCCTCCAGCGTGATCTCCGGAAGCAGCGCCGTGACGAGCTCATACTCGAACTCTATTCCCGGCGCTGCCTCCCCGGTGAGGAAATGGCGGGTGTACTCCTCCGCCAGGTTGGGCGAACGCGTCTTGGAGCGCTCCTCGTAGGCCTGGCGGTAGGAACTCTCGAGTTCACGCTTGGCCCGTTCGAGCTCCGAATCGGCAAAACCGTGTTCCTCCGTGCGGCGGGCTTCTCGCGCCACCGCTTCGAGCCCGCGAGCGGCGTCGTTACTCTCGGTGAGCGCGGTAAGGACGCTTACCTCGGCGCCGCGTACTAACCGGACGCTTCCGGCGCCCGCCTGCAGAAACGGCGCATCGGGTTCCCGGGAGATCTCGTCGAGGCGATTGTTGAGCATGATGCTGTAAAGGTTCTCGATGGTGCTTTGCCGGTAGTCGGAGACGGTTTCAAGCGGTTTCGGATCGTGCTTGCGGTAGATGTTGACCTGTGTCGAAGAAGCCTCCGGGTCGGTGGCAACGGAGATCCGGGTATCGCTATGTCCCGGAATAGAGAACGTCGGACGTTCCGGCGCGTCTTCCGGTCGTCGCAGCGGCGCGAAACGGCGGTGAATGAGTCGGCGGACCTCCTCCACGTCGAAGTCGCCCACGGCAACGACGCTCATCAGGTCCGGGCGATACCAGTCGCGGTAGTATTCCAGGAGAAGCTCGCGCTCGAAGGATCGAATCACGTCCATGTCGCCGATGGGCAGCCGTTCCGCGTACCGGGAATCCTCGAAAATGACGGGGAAGTGCTCATCCCTCAGTCGCGCGGCGGCTCCCCGACCGCTTCGCCACTCTTCGGTGATGACGCCCCGCTCGGAATCGATCTCCTCCGGGTCGAAGGTAATGGCCCGGGCCCATTGCTCGAGCACGTGAAAGCCGGAGCGCAGCTTCTCGCGGTCGTCCGTGGGGACCTCGAGCATGTAGACCGTCTCGTCGAAGGAGGTGTAGGCGTTCAAGTCCGGACCGAAACGCATCCCGAGGGACTCGAGAAACGAGATGAGCTCATTGCCGGCGTAGTCCTCGGTCCCGTTGAACGCCATATGCTCCACGAAGTGCGCGAGCCCTCGTTGTTCCGCGCGTTCGAGCACCGATCCGGCATCGACCACGAGCCTGAGGGAAGCCCTGTCCTGCGGTTCTTCGTTTTGCCGAATGTAGTAGGTAAGGCCGTTGGGAAGTCTCCCGTAGGTTATGTCCTCGTCTAAGGGTAAGAGCGTCTGCGGCGCCTGCAGGGTTTCGGCGGGTTCCTGCACCCCGGCGCCGAACAGTGCCGTGGGGGCCATCAGGATTCCTGCGATCAGGGGCAGTGCCCGAGTTATACCGGTGTTCATAGTCCACCAATCATACGTGTTTTGCACGGCCCGCAGCAACCGCCCGGCGCCTGGCGGGTCCACACGCAGGCGTGAGGTCGTGTCGGCGGCCGGTACGGTTCGGCGGCCGGTACGGTTCGGCGGCTATTCCGCGTATTCCATCCACCGGCCGTCCTCGAGGAGCTGGTACGGGCGAAAGCGCGCCTTGTAGCTCATCTTCGGGCTGCCGGGTACGTAGAATCCGAGGTAGAGCCAATTCTTGCCCATGCGGCGGGCCGTCTCGATTTCCTGCATTGCCGAGTAGGTCCCGAGGCTTCGGCTCGATTCCTCCGGATCGAAGACGAAGTACACACTCGACAGGCCGTCCGACAGAACGTCCACCCAGCCGATGCCGACGAGCCGTTCTCCCACGTAGTAGCGCATCATTCGGGTGTCGATCGGTGAATGGAGGAGGAACCGTTCGAACCCCGCAGGGGAGGCGGTATCGTGCTCTCCGTGACGCGTAGTATTGTACAGGTAGTACAGCTCATACGCTTCCTCGGCGCCTTCGAGAGGGCCGATCCGCACCGATACATCCGCGTTGCGTCGCAGCGTGCGGCGCTGTGACTTACTCGGCCGAAACCTGTCGGTCGGTACGCGAATCGGGATGCACAGGTCGCAACCGGGACAGTGATTGCGGTAGAAGGAAGTGCCGCTTCTGCGCCACCCCTCTGCGATCATGCTCTCATAGAGGGATTTCGGAAGCCGGTCCACTTGGAAGGCATTGGTAACCCATGTTCGATTCGGCAGATAGGGGCAGGCACCATGATTGATACGAAAGAGCCGTACGCGCATGAAACGTGCGGCGTATCCTAGGCCAGGGAGCCTTCGGTGTCAATCGACCGCTGCAGCGATGCTTTGACAGCGGTCGCACGGCCGACTATACTGCGGGCTCAGGAAACACAGGGTATGGCGCGAATTATCGGTATTACGGGCGGCTCCGGGGCGGGGAAAACGACGATCGTCAATAGCGTTGCCCAGATCGTTCCGGATTTCCAGTTCATTCCCCAGGACAACTACTACAAGTCCGCCGAGCATGTGAGCAACCGCAACATCACCGAGTTCAATTTCGACCATCCATCCGCATTCGACAGTGATCTGCTCTACGAGCACCTGCGGGCGCTCAAGGACGGCTCCGCGACCGACATGCCCACCTACGATTTCGTTCATCACCGTCGGCGGGAGGAAACCGTACACGTGCGGCCGTCGAAGCTCATCATTTTCGAAGGGATCATGGTGTTCTTCGAGAAGCGGGTGCGGGATCTCATCGATCTCAAGATCTATGTGGATACGCCGGACGACATACGATTCATCCGTCGGCTCGAGCGTGACATGAACGAGCGGGGGCGCACGATGGAATCGGTGATAAAGCAGTACATGGAGTACGTGCGGCCGGGGTATTTCGAGTTCACCGAGCCGACCAAGGCCTACGCCGATTTGATCGTGCCCGAAGGCGGCCAAAACGAAAAGGCGCTCGAGGTGCTGTCCTCGTTCATGCGCTACATAATGGATTGATGGAACGCCAATTCGAGCTCGGTCGCCGCGACGGAGACGAGCCGGAGTATCGAAACCTCGGCGAGAAGTATCTCGAAAGCTTCAACCGTGCGCTGCGGCGGGAATCGGTTACCCGTACGGTGGCGGAGCTTGCGTGGACAGCCGGTCCGGTGACCTACCTGGCTCTCACCATCGGGTACCGCGCCGGTTTCGGGACCGCGCCGCCGGGCAATCTCTTCGTCTATTTCGCTATCTATACGCTGGTTGCCGGGTTGTTCGCCGTGGCCACTCGCTTGGCCTACCGGATGTTTCGCGCGCAGCCGGCGGAGGAGGCGGCCGAGCGGTTGAGGCACGTCATGAGCACGATCCCCGAGCTCATCGCGAGTACGCGTAACGTCACCCTCGATAGCTACGAGGGTGACGACCGGGTAGTGCTGGCGGCGAAATACGTGCTCGACAATCCGGACGCCGGAGAAGCGGCACTGGAGCAGGTGACCCGCGACCTCACCGGCAGCGCCCATCTGGCCGAGCGGCTGAGGGCGGTGGAGATCTACCGGCGCATGGGGCTATGGACCCGTTCCCTCGACATCAACCGCGAAGTATCCGGCGAGCTCGCTGCGGCGCTCGAGCGGATCCGTCCCGCCTCCCCGCAGGTTGCCCGGACGTTGAAGCGGCGGTTCATCGGCCTCGGTCCGAGTGCCGCGGAGGGACGGACGCGAACCGAAGGCTTCATCGAGCGGGTTCTCGCCGCCGGCGAGGAAGACAACTCCGAGCTCATGACCCTTGCCGACGTGGAGGAGGTGCTCACGCTTGCCTTCGAGCTGCTGGCCGAACGTCGGTTCACCATCCTATCGTTCGACTATCACGGTATTCCGCGCTTCGGGGCTGCGTTCGGTCGGGTGGAGCGGCTGCGCCGCGAATACCGCCATCTGGTGCACACCCGAAACAACCGACTGCGTGCGCTCGCCGAGCGGCTGAACCGGGCGGACGAGATCCACCGGGTTGCCGCGGCCATACCGGTTCTCGGTGATGCGGATGAAGTGCTGCAGAACGTGCTTGCAGCAACCGACCATTACTTCACCTCTCTTGCACGGCAGACTCGCCCGCTCTACTCCTTCCTCAGGGGAAAGCGCTCGGCGGCCGCTCATCGGGAGAAGCCCTTCGCGCAGAGCGTGCTGAAGCTCTATGGGGCGCTCTACCGGGTGAATCTCGATCTGCGAAAGAAGCACGTGGAGCTCGAGCGAGCCATCCGGGACTATCAGCGGGTCAGGCGGGCGATGCCGGCCTCGCAATTGCGGCTCCTTGCACCCGACGACAGCGGCCAGGGCATACGGTTGCGCCGTCGAACGCTCGCTGTGGAGGGTGATGCGCGGACCGAGCCGGCCCGAGAGCTGCACAAGTTGCTGGCGGACATCTCGGTGACCCCGCGGTTCTTCCGTGCGGTGATAGACGCCGCCGGAACCGAGCGGCGCTACATGAGTCCGGAAGGCTACAAGCACCTCGCCGTGAGCGTGCTCCTCGTGCTCGACCGGGCGGTCGGGCTCAGCCGCCCACAGGTGCAGTACGCAGTTGAGGCCACGCGGGCGCCCAATCTGGGAATCGTGGATCGGATGCAGAGTCGCGAGGTGCGCCTCGGGCGGGCTCTTTCACTGGTGGACGAGGTGCGACCGAACCTGGAGACGGCGGTCGAGCGGGTGCTCCGATCGTTGGTTTCCTACCACGGCGTGCGGCCCTCGGAGGAATTGATGGTCTATCTCGAACGCGAGTTCGGTGTTCCTCGGGACCTCGCGGCGTTTATGACCCCCGCAGAGGAGGACCGACGAGCCGAGTTACGGCAGGAGATGAAACGGCAGATCCTCACCGTTCCGCCGACGCCGAAGCGCTATACCTCGGTGATCGAGCGTCTGTAAGGGGCATACGGGCCAATCAGGAGCACACCGCGGATCCGCAGCGCACCGCGGATCCGGAGCGCGCGGTCGATCAGCCTGCAACGGTGCGCAGCAGGAGACCTACGCCGACCCCGAGGTAGTTCCCGGCGGCATAGCCGAGAATCCCGGCGGTGATTCCCGCCGCTACAACGGCCCGGTTGTCGATGGAAACCGCCACCATCCCGACGAAGGGCGGCGAGCATATCGCCGCGGTGGACGTTACGATCATGGTGTCCACGTCGATGCCGCACGCCCGGGCCAGTAGCAGATGCAGCAGAAGCGAGAATGCAACGGTATACGTGACGAGAAGGAGAATCGCCGGGGAGGCACCGAGGATCTGCGTGAGGTCGGCCATCGATCCCACCGCTACGCAGAATACCAGGACGATATACTCCCCGAGAGAGAAGCTCGTCTCGAGCCGTTGGACTGCGGGAAACAGCGAAGCGCCGATCGCGAGGGTGGTGAGAAACAGAATAACCGCCACGCTGCTCCACTGCGGGGTGAGTAGCTCGGCTATCCCGACACTAACCGCCACAAGGGCGATCGCCAGAACGAGCGCCCGAAGGGTGTCGGAAAGAGCCGCTTTGGAGAATGCGGAGGCCACTCCCTCACTCCGTGGCGCTGGGACGGGATCGGAAATGCGTGCGGAAAAGGGCAACAAGAGGCGGGAGAACAGGGGCTTCGCCGCGGTAATGATGAACAGGATGTAGAGCCCCCCGACGACTACGTCGGCGGTGTGTACCGTTACATAAACCGACGGGTCTACCTGCAGAGCGCTTCTGATGGCGGCGAGGTTCGGCGTGCCGCCGGTGTAGACACCGACCAGCAAACCGCCGACCTCCGCCGACTGCGGCACCACACCGGCGAACAGGAGGTGGCCGATACCCACCACGACGGTCACCGATGCCGCGGCCAGCGCCATCGACAGGCCGGCGTTGCGACCGAGGGCGCGCCAGTTTCTGAGATCGGCGGAAAACAGCAGAAGCGGTACCGAGAGCGCAACGGCCCCCTCGGCGACGGCCTGTTGTGCCGGAGCGGCGGAGGCCGGCAGGAGCCCGGCGTTTCCGAGGACGATACCGAGGAGGTAGCACCAGATCACCGGGCTGACCCGAGACAACGGCTCGAACCGGTTCGCGGTATAGATGACGGAGGCCGGGAGAATCACGAACCCCAAACCCGTGGCCCATTGGGTTGCGTAGTCCATGGCAGCCGGATTATATCGGCACTGTGGCGGGGCTACAATCGTTGACAAGGGCGCGGTGGTGGACTAAGGTTAGCGTACCGGCCGATCGGCTGAAAGCGAGGAGCTATGGCTCGGAACCGAGATGCCGCCACGGGCTATCGTGAGAAGATCATTCAGGGCGCCTCCAAGCTGATCATCGAGAAGGGGGTGGCAAGTACCAGCCTTGCGGACATCGCCTTTGAAGTCGGGATCAGCAAGGGCACGCTGTACTACTATTATCCCACCAAGGGAGAGCTCATCTTCGAAATCTCCGAGCGCCACATGGAGTTTATCACCGATAAGATCTTCTCCTGGATAGAGGAGGGCGGGGACGACAAGACCGCGGAGGAAGTGTTGTGGCTCGTGTTCAAGACCATCACCACCTCCGAGACCCGCGGGCACATCCATGTATACCTGCTACAGGAAGCGCTCACGGGGAATTCCTCCCTGCGGGCGCGGTTTACGGAGGAGTACGAGCGGTGGGCCTCCCTGATCGAGCAGGGGCTTCACAAGATCATACCGGGACGTGGTGATCACGGCATTGCGGCGCGGGTCATCCTCTCATCCATTGACGGTCTGCTGCTCCAGCACCTGCTCGGTGTCCCGAACGTTCCCCTGGAGCAGATCACCTCGTCCCTCGCGCGGTTTGCGCGAGATTACGGCGCATAGGAGAACGGCATGTCGCAACCGTGGGATTTTCTCGATGACTACAGGAACGGCAAATCGGAAGCCGTCGACGTTTCCGGTGAATGGCCGACGCTGCCGGAGTTGTTCGATATTACCGTGGACCGGTATTCGGAGCGCCGGGCGTTCACTACCTTCGACCCGGAAGAAATCACTCTGAGTTACCGTGACGTACAACGGCGGGTGCGGGCGGCTGCGGCGTACCTGCAGAGCCTGGGAGTTCGTGCGGGTGACCGCGTTGCCGTGACCGGCAAGAACTCGCCGGAGTGGGCCGTTGCCTATCTGGCGGTGCTCTATGCCGGCGGGGTGGTCGTTCCGCTCGACTATCAGCTGCACAGCCCCGACATTGCCGGCCTCATGGGACGAGCCGAGGTAAAGGCGGTCTTCGTGGACACGGAGAAGTACGACGATCTCGACACACGCGGTCGAGAGGCAAAAATCGCTCTATCGCCGGATCGACCGAATTATATCTTCAGCCTGCCGCAGGATCGTCAGGCGCAACGACCATCGACGAGCGAGCACGACCTCGCGGCCATCCTATTCACCTCGGGAACGACGGGCTCGGCGAAAGGAGTCATGCTCACCCATCGGAACATCACCAGCGACGCCCTGCTCGCACAGGCAAACCTCAACATTCGCCACGACGACGTATTCTACGCCCTGTTGCCCCTGCATCATTCCTATACGATGCTCGCGGTGTTCATCGAAGCGATCTCGGTGGGAGCCGAGGTGGTCTTTGCCAAGCGGATGATCATCAAGCAGATCCTTGCGGACCTCAAGCGGGGACAGGTGACCATGCTGCTCGGCATTCCGATGCTCTTCAACAAGCTCTTGAAAGGCATACTGCGCGGCGTGCGCGAAAAGGGCGCCCTCGTCTACGGCATCATCCGTCTGCTGATGGGGATCAGCGGCATCATAAAGCACGCCACCGGGCGCAACATCGGGAAGAAGCTCTTCCATTCGGTGCTCGAGAAAGCCTCTCTCGATACGATACGGATCTGCATAAGCGGCGGCGGGCCGCTTCCCCCGGCAACCTTTCGCAAGTTCAACCAGCTCGGCATCGATTTCGTGCAGGGATATGGACTGACCGAGACGTCTCCCATTATCACGCTCAATCCGGTCGAACACTACAAAGAGGAATCGGTGGGGAAGGTTCTGCCGCAAACGGACATGAAGATCTACGAGCCGGATGAGCGTGGGATCGGTGAAATTGTCGTGAAAGGCCCGATGGTCATGAAGGGCTATTACAACGACGAGGAAGCTACGCGGGAGACCTTCACCGAGGACGGTTACTTCCGTACCGGCGACATGGGGCGACTCGACCGGGAGAACTACCTCTACCTCACGGGCCGCAAGAAGTCGCTTATCGTCACCGCAGGGGGCAAGAACGTGTATCCCGAGGAAATCGAGGATCACTTCCAGCTCTACGACGAGATCGAGCAGATCATGGTGAAAGGCTACATCTCCAATGAAGAGCTCAGAGAGGAAGACGTAGAGGCGTATGTGTATCCCGACCTCGACTACTTCGGGGACCAGCAAGGGACGCAGTCGGAGCCGACCGAAGCCGCTCCGGGGCAGAGCACCGAGCCCGACTGGGAGGCGATAGAGCGTCGGGCAAACGCCATTGTGGAAGAGGTCAACAAAGAGCTCATGCCCTACCAGCGAATCAAGCGGGTCACCGTGCTGCGAGAACCCATGGAGATGACCACGACCAAGAAGATAAAGCGTCACAAAGTCTCGTGAATATCGTCCTCCTCGAGCCCGAGGAGCTTTCCGGCGGGGGAGCGATACGGCTTCCCGCCGGGGATCGCAGAGCGCGGCATATTTGCTCGGTTCTTCGGCTCTCGGTGGGACAGGATCTCAAAGTCGGACTGGTGAACGGACCGGCGGGACGGGGAAGGGTGCGCCGTATCTCGGCGGGCGGAGACGTGGAGCTCGACCTTGCGTTACCCGGGGCCGGCGGGGACTTCGGCGGACCCGGCGAGCAGGGCACAGATTCCTTGCAGCCGGTGCGACTGCTTCTGGCGCATCCGCGACCGATCGTCCTCAGACGTCTGCTGCGGGACCTTTCGACCCTCGGGGTGGAGCGGATCGTGGTGTGTCACTCCGCGCTGGGGGAGAAGAGCTATTTCGGAAGCAGCATGTGGGACGGAGACACGGTGCGACGGCTGCTCATCGAAGGTGCCGAGCAGGCGGGAGTCACCGCCATACCGGCGGTGGAACGGCGATGGCGGCCGAAAGACGGTATCGAGGGGGTTATCGAGGGCCGCGCAGAGGCGGCCAGGCTGCTCTTCGATCCCGACGGCGAACCCGACGGCGAAGAGCCGCGGGAAGCGCGATCGGAGAAGGGGCGTGCCGCGGCCCCCGATGCCGTATCCGCCTCCACCGCCCCACGCCGGGATACGGGCGGCCTCATCGTCGCGGTGGGTGCGGAGCGGGGCTGGACCGAGGAAGAGCGCCGGGTGTTCGTGCGGAGCGGGTTTCGTAGCCGGAGCCTCGGCGGGCGGATTCTCCGCACCGAGACCGCCGCCGTCGCGGCGGTGGTGTTGGCCTTGCGGGAGTTAGGAAGGGTTCCCGGCCAGGCTTAGAATCGCCGACTATACGCGCTTCGTTGAATAATCGCCCGTGCTCCGGTAGGATGGCTGCATGGGTGCTCCGCAGTTTCCCGCTCGTCTGGAAAACACATCGTTCTTCATGGTCGGAATAAAGGGAACCGGTATGGAGGCTCTCACCGAGGTGCTGGTGCGTGGCGGAGCACGGGTTGCGGGATCGGACACCGAGGAGGTGTTCTACACGGATGCGGTGCTCGAGGGACTCGGAATCCCCGTGTACACCGGCTTCGATGCGGAGACGCTGCCGGCGGATGCGGATGTGGTGGTGCATTCCGCCGCTTACGATCGGGAGCGCAATCCGCAGCTCGTGGCGGCGCGGCAACGGGGCTTGCCGATATTCACCTATACGGAGGCCCTCGGAGAAATCTCCCGGGGCACGTGGTCGGTAGGCGTAGCGGGCGTTCACGGGAAGACGACCACCACGGCGATGATCGGCACGATGGTGAAGGGGCTCGGCCTGCCGGGGACGGTGCTCGTGGGGAGCGCGGTGGCCAACTTCTCCGGCATGTCGACCTACTCCGCAGGCCGCGCGTTCTTCGTTGCCGAAACCTGCGAGTACCGCAGGCATTTTCTGGACTTTCACCCCGATATCATCGTTCTCACTAGCGTGGAGCCCGATCATCTCGACTACTATCGCGACTATGCGGATATCCGCGATGCCTTCGTGTCCTTCGCCGAGCGTCTTCCCGAGGGAGGGGAGCTCATCTACAGCGCGGATAATGCGGGCGCCGTCGAGGTGTCCGACATCATAGCCGCTCGACGTCCCGACATCCGCCGAACCCCCTACGGTCGGCGGGCCGACGGCCCCTTCGGGCTGCGCTCGGTTGCGACGCACCCCGGACGTACGACGTTTCGGCCGGCCGGCGCCGCCGCGGATTTTACCCTCCGGCTTCCCGGTGAGCACAACGCGGAGAACGCAGTGGCTGCTCTGTGCGTGATCTCACGGCTGGCGGACAGGACGGACACGGCGGAGAGCGGCGGAGAGCATGGCCGGGGTCCGGAAGGACGGATTCCGGAAGGACGGATTCCGGAAGGGGCGGGAGCAGCCCTCGAAGCATTCTCGGGTACCCGGCGGCGGAGCGAAATCATCGGCGAGGCGCGCGGGGTGCTGTTCCTCGACGACTACGGCCATCATCCCACCGCCATTCGAACCACCCTTTCGGGGCTGAGAAAGTTCTATCCCGGCAGGCGGCTCGTCGTGGATTTCATGTCGCACACGTATTCGCGTACCGCCGCGCTCCTCGATGAGTTCGCAACCTGCTTTGGGGAAGCCGACGAGGTAATTCTGCACGAGATCTACGCATCGGCGCGGGAGCAATTCGACGGTTCGATACGCGGAGAGGATCTGGCGCGGGCGGTGGCGGAGCAGCACGGGAAGGTCCGTTTCATAGAGAAGGTCGAAGGGGCGGAGGAGTTCCTGAAAGGGCGCCTGCGGCCGGGCGACCTCTTCGTTACCATGGGCGCGGGCAACAATTGGGTGCTGTCCCACAGACTGTACGAGGAGTTCTCGAAGGAGCGGATCGAGACATGAGAGGCATGACGGGATTCGGCTATTCGGAGTTTCGCAGTGAGAGCCTGGAGATCACCGCGGAGGTCAAATCCTATAACAATCGATACCTCGACCTCTTCGTCAATATGCCGCAGCATCTCGGCCCGCTGGAGCCCGCGGTGCGGGATTTCGTCACGCCCTGGGTGGCTCGGGGCCGGGTGGAGGTATATCTTCGCCTCCGGGACCGGGAGTCGGAGGTTTCGGTAGCGGTGGATCGCCCGACGCTTCGCGCCTACCGGGATGCCCTCGGCGAGGTGCGTGAGCTCCTCGGGGCACGGGAAGAGGTCGGCTTATCGCACGTCCTGTCTCTCGAGGGAGTATTCGAGGTGAAACGGGTGCGAGAGATCGAGGAGTACTGGCGCCTGCTGCAGCCTACCCTGGAGGAGGCGTTGCGGGAGTTCGATGCCTTCCGACGGCGGGAGGGAGAGTCAACGCGGGCCGACCTACAGAAGCACCTGGAACGAGTCCGAGGGGTTGTCGCGGAGCTCGAGGCTCGGGCACCGGAGCTGGAGACGGCCCTGAAACAGAACGTACGGGAGCGTTTCCGGGAGATGCTCGGCGATGAGGTCGACGAGGATCGGGTGTACGGGGAGACCGCGGCGTTGCTGGTGAAGCATTCGGTGAACGAGGAGCTGGTACGGCTGCGCGCGCACCTGCAGTCGATGGAGGATACCTTCGGTGCCGAGGGGGCGGTGGCGAAGAAGCTCGACTTTTTCTGCCAAGAGCTCAACCGGGAGGTGAATACCGTTGCTTCGAAGAGCTTCGCCGCGGACGTGAATCGACGGGTGGTCGAAGCGAAGGACGCCGTAGAGAACATGCGGGAACAGCTGCGTAACGTGGAGTAACGGGAGTGAAGATCGCAATTTCCGGAAAGAGCGGCTGCGGTAACTCCACGGTCAGCCGCATCGTCGCAGAACGGCTCGGCCTTAGGCTGGTCAACTATACCTTCAGGGTCCTTGCCCGTGAACGGGAAATGAGCTTCGAGGAGCTCAGGCGTCAGGCGGAGCATGATCCGAGCGTCGATCGGTACCTCGATCAACGACAGGTGGAGCTTGCCGCCGAGGGGGATTGCGTACTCGGGTCCCGGCTTGCCGTGTGGCTCCTCGAAGACGCCGACCTCAAGGTGTATCTTACCGCGCCCCTGTCGGTCCGCGCGGCTCGCATCCAACGTCGGGAGGGAGGCAGCTTCCAGGAAGTGCTGCGCAAGACTCGGGGCCGGGACGAGCGCGACCGCCGGCGATATCTCCACCTCTACGGCATAGACAACGACGATTTCGCGTTCGTCGATCTCATCGTAGACACACAGAGTATCCTGCCGGAAGAAGTTGCCGAGCGCATCATCGAGGCGGTAAGCTCGCTGCCGGAGGTATAGGCTCCTGCCGGGGACGGCAACATGGTCGGAGAACATGAATCAGGCAACGATTCGTCTCTACGAGGAGCTGAATCGGTTCGTACCGCAGCCCGAACGTAGCAGAGAGTACCGTCGAGAGTTTATCGGCAACCCGGGTGTGAAGGACCTCATCGAGTCCCTCGGTGTGCCCCATACCGAGGTCGATATGGTGCTTGCGAACGGGGAGTCGGTGGATTTCGGCTACCAGGTACAGGACGGCGACCGTATCGCGGTCTATCCGGTCTTCGAGAGCCTCGATGTGGGCCCCGTCTCCCGGGTCAGACGGGAACCGCTGCGGACTCCGCGCTTTATCCTCGACGTTCATCTGGGGAAGCTCGCGCGGCTGCTTCGCATGCTCGGATTCGATACGCTCTACGATAATACGTGGGATGATCCTGAAATCGTGGAGCGCGGCATTGCCGAGCACCGTATCATTCTAACTCGTGACGCGGGCCTGCTGAAGCGGCGGGAGGTGACACACGGTTACTTGGTTCGCTCAGACGACCCCTTTGAGCAGGCGGCCGAGGTGACGAAACGATTCGACTTAACGGAGCGTATCCGGCCGTTCCTCCGCTGCATGGCCTGTAACGGGATGATAGAGCCGGTGAGCCGGGAGGAGGTAGCCGCGGAGCTGCTTCCGGGGACCCGCAAGAGCTTTTCTGAGTTCTACCGATGCCGGGACTGCAGGCGCATTTACTGGAAGGGCTCCCATTACGACCGGATGCGCGAGAAGATCGCTCACCTACTCGACAGGGAGTAGCACGGTCGCGCCGCTCTCTGTGGCACCGAGAGGCCGAGCGTTTCCATCGTCCGCCGCGGACCCGCCCGCCTATCAGCCAACCCGTCCGATTTTACTTGTCTAGGCAAGTTTTCTGCTTCATATTTTACTTCACATATAGGGCGAAAACGTATTACGCGGTACATTTTGCGTAGGAGGGAGTAAGACTACCTAGATAATGTACTGTGTGATAGTGGCATCGGTGGTCGGGATCCTGGCGGCCGTTTCCTATGACGAGATCATCTCCGGCGTTGCCGGTGCCGCTTGTAACCGGTGCCGCCGGTACAACGGCCGACTCACCATCGGCCCTTTATCCAATTTATGACTTTGACTACCCGAATTTTCTCTTGCGAATAGGAGCAATTCGTACTATAGTACATGAAAGAACCAGCAAAGAGGTCAGGAAGTGAGAACTGCTCCTACGGCGGCATGACGACCGGCGTATCGGGCCGGCTCACGGCCTGCCCGAGGAGTACGAGATGGGAAGTATTGTAGGAACGAAGACCGAACGGAATCTGCTTACCGCTTTCGCCGGTGAGTCTCAGGCACGGAACAGATACACCTACTTCGCCACCAAGGCGGAAGAAGAAGGGTATATTCAGGTAGCTCAGATCTTCATCGAGACGGCTAATCAGGAGCGGGAGCACGCCAAGCGATATTGGTCTTTCCTCGAAGGAGGTGAGGTGGAGATCAGCTTTGCCTTTCCCGCCGGTTTTGCCGAGGGCGAGGTCGGCAGTACCGTCGACAACCTCGAACACGCGGCTGCGGGCGAGCACTTCGAATGGACGGAGATGTACAAAGGCTACTCGGAAACCGCACGGGAGGAGGGATTCCCGCGGATAGCGGCTCAGTTCGATGCCATTTGTGTGGCGGAACAGCAACACGAGAAGCGCTACAACAAGCTGCGCCGAAACATCGAAGACGGCAGTGTATTTCAGCGTGAGCCCGGCACGATCTGGGCTTGTCTGAACTGCGGCTACATAATCGAGGGCAAAGAGCCCCCGAAGAAGTGCCCCGCCTGTCAGAAGCCACAGGGGTGGTTCGAGCTGGTACGGGAAAACTGGTAACGATCTTCACGCTTCGAGGCTGAGCGCGGGATACATCGCACCCGCAAGGAAGGCACCGACCGTATGCATGCGGCCGGTGCCTGTTTTTTGCTTGAATCGTGGAGCGATCTGCGGTAGCGTCGGTGTTCATGGATCAGCTCGCGGAAAGCTATAAACGGAAGTTCGGCTCGGCGCCCACCCGCGCCGTCCGCTCGCCCCTTCGGATATGTCCCCTCGGGGCGCATGTGGATCACCAGGACGGCATCGTCAGCGGGATGGCGCTGACCGATAGCGTGGATCTCGTCTACAGCACCGAAGAAGATGGGTACCTTCGGGTGCAGAGCCTCGATTTTCCCGATGAAGAGTACTTCCACGTGGACCAGGTTCCGGATATGGTGCCTACCTTCTGGGGCAACTATCTCCGCGGAGCGGTGCGCTCGCTCTCTCGGAGCTACAAGCTGCACCGGGGCATCCGCGGCGTCGTGCGCGGAAAGCTGCCCATCGGCGGCTTGAGCTCATCGGCTGCGGTGACTACGGCGTACCTCATGGCGCTGTGCGACGTGAACGAGATCGAGCTCGAGCCACGGGATCTCATCGATTACAGCCACTGGGTAGAAACGGACTTCATCGGGCTCAACAACGGCATCCTCGATCAGTCGGCGAACATTCTCAGCCGTGACGGCCATCTCATGGTCATGGATTGTCGCACCGAAGAGTTCGAAATGGTGCCCCGTTCATCGGAGATGCCGGAGTTCGATGTCATCATCGTCTATTCGGGAATCAGCACGACGCTGATCAAGACCGACTACAATAACCGCGTGGATGAGTGCAAAGTGGCCGCGTGGCTGCTCCAGGAGTTGGGCGGGCTTCCGGTCTCGCCGTTCCGGGAGGCGCAGCTGCGTGACATCCCCCGAGAGGTCTACCGGGAGCGGGCCGACGCCCTTCCGGGACGCTTTCGTCGGCGGGCGGACCACTATTTCGGCGAGATCGAGCGGGTCAACGCCGGCGTGGAAGCCTGGAGACGCGGCGACATCGAGGAGCTCGGCCGACAGATCTTTGCCTCGGGGAGGAGCTCCATCGAGAAGTACGAGAGCGGCTGTCCGGAGCTGATTACCATCTACGAAACCCTTGCCGAAAGCGAAGGCGTCTACGGTGCGCGGTTCAGCGGCGCCGGCTATCGCGGCTGCTGCATCGGGTTGGTGGACCCCGCGTACAGGGAATCCATTGCGGCGCGAATCGACGCGGTGTACCCGCGGGAGCATCCGGAGTTCAAGGACCATTACCGGGTGTTCTTCAGTCGGACGGACGACGGGGCACGGGTGTTGCAACTGTGACCGGAATCATCCTTGCCGCCGGGTATGCAACGCGGCTGTATCCGCTGACTCGAAACACGCCGAAGCCCTTACTCGAGGTGGCGGGGCGCAGCATCCTCGACCGGGTCGTCGATAATGCGTTGCGCGTACCCGCTCTGCAGCGATTGATCGTCGTGACCAACGACCGGTTCTACTCCCAGTTTTGCGAATGGCGTGACCGGCGGTTCGGTTCGGGCGCCGGAACCGTGACCGGCGGCGGCGACCGCACCGGTGACCGCACCGGCGCCCGCCGCAACAACGACGCCGGGGGCGGTGCAGGCCGCGGCCCGCGGGTAGAGCTCCTGAACGACGGTACGGTGTCCAATGAGTCACGGCTCGGTGCCGTCTCCGACCTGCATTTAGCCGTAGAGCAACTGCAGGTCGACGGCGACGCGCTGGTTCTGGCGGGGGACAACCTGTTCGACTTCGAGCTGGCCGACTTTGTCGCGTTTTTCGACAGCGTCGGATACGACTGCATTACCGCCCACGAGCTCACCGATCCGGAGAGACTGCGCCGCACCGGCGTGGTCGACCTCGACGACGACGGACGGGTCCTGGAGTTCGCGGAGAAGCCGGCGGAGCCGCGGTCGACCTGGGCGGCGCCGCCGTTCTACGCCTACACGCGTCGCACCTTGCGTGAGCGATTGCCGGCCTACTTGCGACACGGCGGGGAAACCGACGCGCCGGGGAGCTTCATCCCATGGCTCATGACACGGGTTCCGGTTTACGCGTTCCGATTCGAGGGCGAGCGCTACGATATCGGCAATCGGGATAGCTACGATCACGTCTGCCGTGTTTTCTCCGGATACTGAGCCCCGGGACGACCCCGATCGTCTCGGAAAGCCGTGCTTTACCCTGTCCGTTGAATGTGATATTTTGAGCCTATACACACACGCGCCGACGCTGCTGGAGGACTGTCTCCGTGATTATTCCATTGGACAAGCTCATAAACGAAGAAGAAAACATCTATGAAGTTACTGCAGCGGCCATTCGCCGCGCGTACCAGATTACCGTCACCGGGGACGAAGAGCTCGAAACCAATCAGGGCAAAGTAGTGTCAACCGCCATCAAGCAAATTCTAACCCGCAAGGTGCAGTATCAGCTCGAGGAGTAGTGCCGGCGGATCCCGTCCTTCGGAACCGAGCGCCGGGCAATCCCGGTCGACACGGCGCCGGGAAGAACCCGGACGGCGTCCCCGGGTGCTCTGTCTCTTCGGCCCGACCGCGGTCGGTAAGACCGCCGTCATGGTCCGCCTTTTCCGGGGTCGCGCGGAGGCGATCAGCGCCGATTCGATGCAGGTGTACCGTGGGCTCGACATCGGCACCGCCAAGCCCGATGCCGCGGAGCGGGAGGCGGTTCCCCATCATCTGATCGATATCAAGGATCCGAACGAGCAATACCATGCGGGGGAGTTCGTGGCCGCCGCCGAGCGTCTCATTGACGAGATTACCGCCCGGGGGCGGTTGCCCATCGTCTCCGGGGGGACCGCCTTCTACTTCCGCAATCTCCTCTTCGGGTTACCCGGTACCCCGCAAGGGTCGACGGAATTGCGGGCGCAGCTGCGCAGACGCCTGGGGGCCGAAGGAACAGGCCCGCTCTATGACGAGCTGAAAGGCGTGGATCCGGAGACCGCTGAGCGGATATCGCCGAACGACGGATATCGCATACTTCGGGCGCTCGAGGTATGGCAGGTGGCCGGAAAACCGCTCTCGAGCTTCCACGTGCCGGAGCAACCGCGGGGTGATTACGATATCGTGCTCGTCGGGTTGTGGCGGGAGCGCGACGAGCTGGGCCGGCGTATCGACCGGCGGGTCGACGGCATGATGGATGCAGGGCTTCCGCAGGAAGTAGAGCGCTTGTGCAGGGCGGGCTATGGAGCGGACGCGCCTGCAATGCGGGGTATCGGCTATCGTGAGTTCTTCAGAGTCGCCGAGGATGCGGCGTGCGGGTTCTCGTCGCTTCCCCGGGACCGACTCGAGGCCATTGCCGGGGAGATCAAGCGCAGCTCCCGGCGTTACGCCAAGCGTCAGATGACCTTTTTTCGTAAGCTCCCCGGAGTGGAGTGGGTGCACGCCGATTCGACGGAGCGGATCGCTACACTGTGATAGCCGGCCGCCGCTTGACACCCGGTCCCATATGCGGGTACTGTGAGCGCCCACCGGTTGATAGAAGAATCCCACGGGAACACTCAAGCCGGCTCGAACCTATACGGTAAAAGGAGAGGCGTGCCTGTGCCTTGCGGAAGAAAACGAAAGCGCAAGAAGATAGCTACGCACAAGCGTAAGAAAAAGCTTCGCAAGAACCGACACAAGAAGAGGAAGTAGGCTCTTCTCACTCTCCGCGCGGCCGGATTGAACCCCGGTGTGCCGGATTGAAGGTCACCGCCGTACGTGGTAGAGTCACCGCAGACAACAAACGGTGTCCGGTCGGCAGCTCATGAACAACACCATTCGGCTCGATTCCGATCGTACCTTGACCCATGGCGAGCGCCCGCTCGTCATGGGGATCATCAACTGTACGCCGGATTCGTTTTATCCGGAGAGCCGGCAAGCTCATTACTCAGCGGCCGTCGAGGCTGCTCGGGTAATGATTCGTGGCGGAGCAGACATCCTCGACATCGGCGGCGAGTCCTCGCGCCCGGGGAGTGACCCCGTAGCTGCTCCCGAAGAATTGGAGCGGGTCGTCCCGGTGATCGCGCGTATTCGCGGCGAAAGCAACATCCCACTCTCCGTTGATACCCGCAAGGCCGCCGTAGCGGAGGCCGCTATCGAGGCGGGGGCGAACATGGTCAACGACATCTCCGGGTTCCGGGACGATCCGGCCCTTGCTCGGGTGGTGGCCGACCGGGGGGTAGCGGTAGTGCTCATGCACATGCAGGGCACGCCGAAGACGATGCAGCGGAATCCTCACTACACCGATACCGTTGCCGATATTCTAGACGTGCTGCGTGAGCGCATTGCTGCCGCGCGGGATGCAGGTATCATGCCGGAACGAATCATTGCCGATCCGGGTATCGGGTTCGGCAAGACGGTTGCCGATAACCTGCGAATCCTGAAGCACCTCAGGCGCTTCCGGGACGAGCTCGGCGTGCCGATCCTGATCGGCCTCTCCCGCAAGTCCTTCATCGGGAAGGTGCTCGGTGCGGAGGAAAAGCCGCTGCCGGTGGATGAGCGCCTCCTTGGTACCCTTGCCTGCCATGCCTGGGCGATGCGTGAAGGGGCGGCCGTTCTGCGGGTACATGACGTTGCGGAGACGGTGCAGCTGGTGTCCATGCTGGCGGCCATTGCGACGGTGGAGTAGCGATGAGTTTCCTGACCGACATCTGGATCATGCGCGAGGTGGTACTACCCATACTCGACGTGCTGCTCCTCGCCTTCATCATATACAAGGGTTACCAGATTCTCGTGCAGACCCGGGCCATCCAACTCATCAAGGGTGCGTTCTTCTTAGTGCTGCTTTATGCATTGGCGTTTTTTCTGAACCTGCGGACCCTGCTGTGGATCATGAATATGTTGGCCCCGAGCCTGGTCATCGGGCTGGCCATCATCTTTCAGCCGGAGCTCCGCAAGATCTTCACGCGGATCGGCCAGGGCCGTTTGCTGCAGTTTTCCGACGGATCGAAGACCTACGAGCTGGACGCGGTCGTGAGCGCGGTGGAGACGCTGGCGACACATCGACGTGGTGCGCTCGTGGTCTTTGCGCGCAGCGTAGGGCTGAAGAGTATCATCGAGACGGGTACCCGACTGGATGCGGAGATCAGCGCACCGCTCATTATGTCGTTGTTCGGTTATGAGACGGCGCTGCACGACGGTGCCATCATCATCGAGGACGGCAAGATCGTGGCGGCGGGATGTTTCCTGCCCCTTTCCGAGCAGCTCGACGTGCGCCGCAGTTTCGGCACGCGGCATCGAGCGGCCCTCGGGTTGGCGGAGGAGACCGATGCGGTGGTGCTGGTGGTCTCCGAGGAGACGGGAGCGCTCTCATTGTCTTACGACGGCAACCTCTATTACGACCTCTCGCCGGAGACGCTTCGGCGACGTCTGGCGGAGCTGCTGAATCTGGAGACCGGTGCAACGGTGAGCGAGGAGGTTGCGCGCATTGAGGGGTAGGCGGCTCATTGGACGAGTGCTGCATAACTGGCCGGCCAAAGCGCTGTCGCTCGTGGCGGCCATGCTGCTCCTGGTATTCCACGATATTGCCCGGCTCGAAGAACGCTTCTTGAGCGTGCCGTTGGTCCTGGAGCTGCCCGAAGGTTATGTGCCGGCCTCGGAGTACCCTGAGAACGTGCGGGTCAGCCTGCGTGGCGAATCGGACGAGATCTTTCGCATTCTGGAAGAGGATATCCGCGCCTACGTGGATCTCTCGGATTACGACACGGCCGGCGTATATAAGGATCCGGTGCGCATCGACCGCCGCGGTACCGCGAGTGGAATAGAGCCCCTGGAGATCAGCGTCGAGCCGCAGGAAGTCTCGGTGACGCTCGAGGAGTCCCTGCAGAAGAGCGTCGATGTAGAGCCTTCGCTGTCGGGCTTTCCGCCCTCGGGATACGAGCTCACCCAGTATCAGACCTCCCCCTCGAGCGTGGAGATCGAAGGTCCGCGGAGTCGGGTGGAAGACATCGATACGGTGGGCACCGAGGATATCGATCTCTCCGGTCGTCGTGATGACTTCGGCGTGCGGGTACGGTTGCAGCATCCGGACGCTCTCGTGAAGTTCCGGGGAGGAGATGTTGTCGAGTTTCGCGGCATAATAGAGGAGTCGGTGGTGCTCCATACCTTCGATCCCGTGGAGATGGTCGTGCTCGGGCTCGATCCCGAGCTCCAGATAGACGGCCCGTTGCCGAGCGGTATGATACGGGTGCAGGGTCGGAGCAGCCTGATCGAAGAGATCGACCCCGAGGAAATTCAGCTCGTAGCCGACGCCGGAGATATCACCGGAGAGGGGGAGCACACCCTGTCGCTCCGTCCCGATGTGCCTCAGGGGCTTGTCGTGCTTCGCTATGAGCCCACCGAGGTAGAAGTCCGGCTCACTGAGCGGTAAGATGGGTCACGATGATTCTCGGCATCGGTATCGACGTGGTGCAGGTCTCACGGATGGAGCAGTGGGTGGACCGACAGGGGCTGCTCGAACGCTACTTCCATCCACAGGAGTTACAAACGGCGCTCAGCCGTGGACACTCGATGGTGCTTTCCCTTGCCGCGCGCTTTGCTGCGAAGGAGGCCTTCGGCAAGGCTCTCGGTATCGGTCTCAGGGACGTGCAACTGCGGGATATCGAGGTGCGCAACAACGGCGTGGGAAAACCGGAGTTGGTATTGCACGGACGTGCCCGGGAGTGGTTACACTATTTCGGCGGACAATCGGTGTTCCTTTCCATGACGCATGAGGTCGATAACGCCATCGCGGTGGTGATTATCGAGGGAGAGCGCCTGTGAGTGAGAGTAGCGTCACGTTCTTCTCCAAGAAACCCATCGTGTGCCCGGTCTGCGAGACGAGCTTCCACCGCGAGGAGTTGCGCACCGGGCGTGGACGACTGATCGCCGGGGAGCTTACCCACGAGTTGCGCCGCGAGTACGAGCCGTCGGAGAAGTACGGCCGCGTTACGCCGATTCTCTACCCGGTGACGGTGTGTCCTAACTGCTATTACGCCGCTTACCAGCAGGATTTCCTCGAGGTTCCCCCGGAGGTACGGAGGCGACTCGACCAGGACCGCTCACGCCGTGCGGAGGCGGTCCACGGGATCTTTCCCGGACTCGACTTCAACAGTCCCCGAGACCTCGAGGAAGGTGTGGCGAGCTACCATTTTGCCGTCATGTGCTACGAGTTCTTTCCCACGGAGCTATCGCCGACGTTCAAACAGGGGCTCTCCTGCCTCCGGGCGGCGTGGTTGTGCCGAGATCTGCATCGCAGGAGCCCGCAAGAGAACTACGACTACCTTGCACACGTGTTCTACCGCAAGGCGCGGTTCTTCTACGAATACGCCGTGGAGAGGGAGCAGACCGGCGAGGAGGCCTTGCCCCAGAAGTTTCCCCTTGGACCGGACCTGGACAAGAACTACGGCTACGACGGCGTGCTGTACCTGGTGGGGCTTCTCGACTATCGCTACGGCTCACGGCGGGATCCGGAGCAACGGCGCATTGCGCTCGAGCGAGCAAAGCGCACGGTGGCAAAGATATTCGGCATGGGTAAGGCGTCCAAGAGCAAACCGGCGGCAATTCTTGACAACGCCCGGGAGGTCTATCAGTTGATTGCCGCTGAACTGGGCCAGGAGGAGCGGGACCCGGAAAAGGCGGAGGATGCGTCGTAACATTCTCATCGAGCTCGCCTACGACGGCACGAACTTCAACGGCTGGCAGGTTCAGCGCGCCGGGCGGACGGTCCAAGGGGTGCTGGAGGCGGCACTCGAGCGCATCCATGAACGCCGTGTCCTGCTCCATGCGGCGGGGCGTACGGATTCCGGGGTGCACGCCAGGCAGCAGTGCGCGAACTTTCACAGCCCCCATCCCTCCATACCCGCCGAGAAGTTTCGCGAGGCGCTCAATACCCGGCTGCCGCTGGACGTGCGTGTGATGCGCTCGCGGGAGGTACCCGCCGATTTTCATGCCCGTTTCGCGGCGGTGGAGCGCGAGTACCGCTACTACCTGATGTCCACGGACATCATTCCGCCGCAGCACCGCAACTACTGCGTCCGCCTCAGGGCGAAACCGGAGGTCGAACAATGGAACCGCATGGCTGCGGCACTCTGCGGCACGCAGGACTTCACGACGTTCGCCTCGCCAACTTCATCCGTCGATCATCATGTACGGACCGTCTACCGCGCGGCGTTCGTGCCGGAGGGGCCGTTCCTCGTGTTCCGCATCGCGGCAAACGGTTTTCTGTGGAAGATGGTCCGCTCGATCGTGGGTACTATCACGGAGTCCGACCCTCCCGACGTGGACAGATTCCGGGAAATCCTGCATGCTCGAGATCGAAGCCGTGCCGGGACCACGGCGCCGGCGCGTGGGCTGTTCCTGCATCGGATTCGATATGAGTTATGAGTGATCAGCAGCTGCTGCGGGAAATCAACAAGCTTCTCGACACCCTGGAGGGGTGGGCTCGCGGTGACGCCGCCGCCGGCGGCGTCGGTGAGACGGGACGCGGTGGGCCGGCAGCCACACGCCCGGCGGCGGCCAC
>JBKHEN010000005.1:0-36930 GCA_046540795.1 Spirochaetaceae bacterium
CTGTTCAACCCACGGGTGCGGAAGATTCTCCGCCTCTTGTATCGGTATCGCGGGGTGGTGGAGGGACATGTCTATCATTGAGCGGTCTCCGGCGGGGTCGCCGACTTAGGATCTCTGTGAGGCAGCGCGGTTGCTTGACGTAGCGGGGCTCTCTTCCGTATAACTAACCAGGATCGATCACGCGCATCGACTCGAGCTCATGCACGCATCTCCAGAGGTAGTCTCGTGCGCATCCGCTATTCTACAGCCGAAGACGGTACCCCCGTTCAGCAAGCCTATATCTACACCCGTGACGAGCACGGTATCGATCGCAACAGGGTCGAAGTAGAAGCGCTCAAGGTGCTGCGAAGGCTGCGAAGCAGCGGGCATAACGCCTATGTGGTAGGTGGAGCGGTTCGGGACCTGGTTCTCGGACGGAACCCGAAGGACTTCGACATCGCTACCGACGCAGCGCCGGGACGCATCCGGAAGCTGTTCCGCAATTCCCGGATCATCGGCAAACGCTTTCGACTTGTGCACATCTTCTTCCACGAGAAGATCGTGGAGGTCTCGACTTTCCGGGCGGAAGAGTCAGGCGGATTCAACAACGTCTATGGTGCCATCGAGGAAGACGTGAAGCGGCGCGATTTCACCATGAATGCCCTCTACTTTGATCCGGATGAAGGGCTCATACTCGACTATGTCGGCGGTTACGACGATATTATCGAGGGCAGGCTGAAGCCGGTTATCCCCATCGATCGAATCTTTACCGAGGATCCCGTGCGCATGATCCGAGCGGTGAAATATGCCGAGACCGGCGGCTTCAAGATGGACGGACGCCTCAGGCGGCAGATCAAGCGCAACAGTGCCCTGCTCGAGACCTGCCCGGACTCCAGACTCACCGAGGAGCTGTTCAAGATTCTGGCCTCCGGATCCGCCGGTCCCATCTTCCAGCAGCTCCACCAGTTCGGTCTCCTGCCCTATATGCTCCCGTCGGTTTCCTACTTTCTCCAGCGTCGGCGGTTCACGGAGTTCCGACGACGGTTTTTCGAGAGTCTCGTTTACCTCGACGAGCGACGGAACGCCGGTGAGGAGATCGGTCGGGATATCGACATTGCTCATCTGACCGCCGATTTTCTGTTTCTCGTGAGTAGCCCGGGGCAGGAGCAGCGTATTCCGTTTCGGGAGGCCTTTACGGAGATGAAACAATTCATCCGGCCGGCAAGCCCGCCGAACAAGGATGTAGAGCGGGCCCTGGTCTACCTACTGCGCAAACGGAAGAAGTACCGAAAGGCCGGCCACATCTGATCGAGCCCGAGCGACGGGCAGGTCCGCCGCTCAGTCGTCCATGCGGCGGAGGAGCTCTTCCGCCTCGGCGCCGTAGCGATCCGGCGCGAGCTCAATAGTACGCTCCAGGTAGTCGATCGCATCATCGAACCGGTTGTCGGCGTATGCGTTGACGCCGAGGGCGTAGTACACGAGCGCCTCCTCTGCTCCCGTCTCTAAGGCTTCCCGGTAGTAGTACTCGCCGAGCCCATGTCTTCGCCTGTCGTAGTTAATAAGACCGAGATAGTAGTTGGGCACGTGATTGTCGCGGCGTAACCTTAGGGCTCGAACGAAGGCCTCCTCGGCGGCCTCCGTATCTTCCTCCTCATACGCGCTGATGCCGTTCTCCACGAGGTCGCGAAACGATCTGCGCTCACCAAGGTATTCCTCGAAGCTCGCGATCAGGCGGTCTTCCTCGACCCATCGAAGCGCCTCGCGCTCGATCGCCCGGGCGTTCTGCTGCATCGACGCGTCCGGCTCGAGGGCGGAGAGAGCATCCCAGATGACGCGGTTGGCCTTGCGATCGTTGCTTTCGAGAAGAAAGGCAACCATGCCCCAGGCCTGCGGATAGAACACCTCGATGCGACGGCGAGCGGTCTCCACGTCGAGATGGAGCATGTCCTCCAGGGGAATAGCCGGCTCCTCGGACTCTCCCGCCACGATGGTTCTCAGCGTGCCAAGCCAGGCAAGGTTCTCCTCGAGCACCGCTTGTCCCGTTTCCGGCTCATAGGCGATTTCCTCGAAGTAGACCGCAAAGCCTTCCCGCAGCCACAGCGGTGGATTGGCGACGAAGGTTCTGAGGAACTGTACGAAGGCCTGATGGTTCAGGGAGTACTCGTACTCGGGATCTTCATGGTGGTACCCGACAAGTTCGTTTCGAGCAGGGTCGCCATAGTGGAGATACACGAAGTCGTCGCGCGGCTCCTCTATGATATCCTCGAGGTGTTCCCGGTACTGGTCCTCCGTGGCGAACACGCGGACCCGCATGGGCTCCTCCGACTCCGACAAGTCGAAGTGAAAATAGTCGTTGAAGATTTCCAACGTGGCCTCGAGGCGGTCGGCGGTCGTTCGGGCGTGTTGCTCGTCGACGTGCGAGACCACCGTGTAATGCTCCGTTTCGGCTTCGAAGGGCTCATCGCTTTGGGCATACGCGACGATCGAGGCGAGAAGCAGTCCCGCCGCTGCGATTGCTATGCATCTCATCAGGCGACCTCCATCCTCGATATTAGTGTCGGCAGGTTACCCCGTCAAACTTCAAACTACCGCCGACTCACCCCATGGTTCTCGGTAACGTTACTGACGATGATGTTCAGCTCCTTGATGATGATACCGGTGAATTTCTCGATATTCTCTATCGTGTAGTTCTGCATATTGTGCAGCGTTACGGCCAACGGGCTGCCGAAGGGCACATCGAGGAACACCTGGATGCGATATCCGGTGGGCTCATTCTTCACCGTGACTTTGCGAATGCTCGTCTCCGGCGCATACTCGTCTATGCAGTGCATGATCATTTGGCTGAGGGCCGCCTCGGAGATCGTCACGTGGCCTTTGGAGCTGAAATCCGGTCTGACCACGCTCTTTTCGTAGATTTCCTGCTGCCGGAAAAGGCCGATACCCTTGCGCCAGAGAATTCGGACGGAGTCGGCCATGGTGCGCGGATAGTTTCGCCGCACCTCGATGGAGGGGACCGGTATGACGTGGCTGCCCTGTACCCGGCGATAGTTGATCGCGGTGCCGATCTCCTCGGCGGTGGCTACGTCCTCGATGCGGACGATTCGGCTCGGAGCCGGCAGCTTCATGGCCTCGGCAATCTTGTTGACCATTCGCTCCGAGGTACCGATGATCAGGACCCGCTTGAAGTTCTCCCGCTCGAGCGCATGCCGCACCGCACGGCGGTGCTCCTTCTCCGTGAACAGCGCCGTCTTCACCGCAGCCAGATACGCCTTCTCACGTTTGGCGGACTTTCCCGCGAGGATCTTCTGATCACGGATGAGCAGCCCGTCGTCGATGAGCAGATCGATTCCGTATTTCTGCATGATGAGCTTGGCCCGGAAACTCTTCCCGGTCCCGCTCTTCCCGACGAGGGCGAACACGCGTATGCCTCTGAACCGCCAGATCAACTTGCCGAGTAACCTGATCATGCGTCCCTATTCTATTCGCGCGTTGCGGGTTTGTATACGCGCCGCGGCGCAGCACCCCCCCTCACGGGCGCTGCTTGCCGAGGAGGACGGCAATTTCCTCGAGAAGAGTCGGACAGGCAAGAAGCCGCGCCACCTCCGCCCGATCGATGCCGGCGCCGAGCCGGCTGTGAACGTATCGCGGATCGGGGGGCGCGCACAGGTGGTCCAGGGGTAACACTTCATCCGGTTCGCAATTCCGGATTACCGCCGCGTGAAGCAGGTATCCGTCCCGACGGGGCCTCCCGTGCCGCCTCGCGCCGATGGCCGTCGGGTCGACGTTGCCGCGGCGGCCGCCGTACTTGCCGTCGCCGAGCAGGGGAGTGCCGTGAGCGCCGGCCTGCGCCCTGATCTGGTGTGTGCGCCCGGTTTCGATGGCGATGAGCGCCAGGGTGGCCTTCTCGCCCTCCCACAGGGGACGAACGCGGGTAACCGCTCTACCGAGACGGCGGAGCTCGGAGCCCTCGGGGGCGGCGCGCGTGTCGGTGTTGTCGGCGACGGCCGAATCGCCGGCGACGAGGGTGCGATTGCGGCGGCGATCGCGAAGCAGCTCGTCCTCCCAGCCGGCCGGCCGGTCCAGCCGGCCCGCGAGGACGGCGACATATCCCTTGGCAAGGCGCCCCTCACGTAGGAGCCGTGATCCCCGGCGAGCGCCGAGAACGCTCTTGGGAAAGAGGATCAAGCCGGAGGTGTTCCGGTCGAGCCGGTGGATAGGCCCCGCACGGAAGGATACACCCTCGCCGCGGTTTCTCTCGAGGTAGGGTTTGAGCGTTGCAAGCAAACCGTGGGGGCCGTGCACGGGCGCCCCCGCGGGCTTGTCGAGCGCGAGGAGATGCTCATTCTCATAGACGATCCGACGGGCAAGCTCCGGGGAAAGCCCGACCGTCGACGGGGCGGCGTCGCCCGTGACCGCCGGCTCGGGGGCTACACTCGGGGGCATCTCGATGACGTCGCCCTCCCGTACTCGGTACGAGCCGGAACGTCGGCGGCCGTTTACTCGGACGTCGCCCTTTCGCAAAAGGGCGTAGACTCGGCTCAGCGGTTGTTCCGGTAGCAGTCGGCGGAGAATGCGATCCAAACGACGACCCGCGTCATCGGGGCCGAGGGGGATACGAGTGGGTACGAGGCTCACCGGCTGATTCTCTCACGACCGGGGTGTGCTTGACAAAGGTTGCGGCACGTCAAAGAATGTTGATGCATGGAGCCGGAGGGAGAAGGTGCACTATACGAGCTGTTCGCGGGGCCGGTGTTTCTTTCGGCCTTCTTCAGCTGGTTCCTTGCGCAGGTGCTGAAAGCGGTCATAGAGTCCCTCCGTGCGCGCTCGACATCCTCACGTGATGTGGCGCAGACGATATTCTGGAAGACCGGTGGCATGCCGTCTAGCCACGCGTCACTGGTTACCGCGCTGGCAACGGCGATCGGTTTCCGGTACGGCGTTTCCTCGCCGCTGTTTACGCTAGCCCTCTTTTATGGGATATTGATAATACGTGACGCCCTCGGTGTGCGGCGGGCGGCCGGCATGCAGGCACAGGAACTCAACAGGATCGGCCTGGAGTTGCGTGAGCGTTTCGGCGTAGAGTTCAACCCGGTCCGAGAGGTGAACGGTCATACGGCCGGGGAGGTGTCCGTCGGGGTGCTCCTCGGTTTCTTCATTGCTACCGGATTTAGCTTGCTGTAATCGGCCATGAACCGTCGCATGAACCATCGTATCCGGGTGTTTGTCGCCCTCTGCTTTGCGCTGTATCTCCTTTCCCTCGCGCTGCCATTGTTGATCCGCGCTCCGTCGTCGACGGCGGAGGACGGCAGCTGCGGGCAGGGCTGGGAAGGCCATTACCGCGTTCTGTTCCCTGTGGCGGGTGAAAACCTCAAGGCGGCGACGACGGCCCTCCGAGAAGCCGATTTCGACGACGTGTTGAGCCGTGATAAGGCGACGGTGTCCATTTCCAACTTCAACGGTCTCGAGCAGGTGCCCCTTTCGCGGCTGGAGGAACGCCTCCCGGCTATGGATCCGCGATGGGACCCATTTCTGCGGAACGTCGAGAAGCTCTTCCGCGCCGGATCCGGCGGCGAATACGAAGTGGTATACGTTGCCTCCCGGGCTCCCCTCGGTGAGTTCCGCGACCGGGTAAGCGCAGCCCTCGAAGGGGTGGAAGGTGCCGACGGATGGATTATCGCCGAGGCCGGGCAATCGGTTCTCGGAGTGTTTTTGCTCGGGTTTATCGCGGTAGCCGCGGTCGTGGTTGTGGGTGCCGGACGAACCCGATACCTTGCGGCCGGCGGGGCCGTGCCGTGGCTCGGAACGGTAACCGTCGGCGGCGCGGGGACCTTCATTGCCGCCTCGGTGATCTACTTCGCGTGGGTCGGGTTTGCAGATACCGGACGACGCTATCTCGATCACCGCCTGCAGTATGGGAGGTGGAACGGCGGTGGCCGAGAGCTTCGCCGGAGCCTCATTCTCCTGGCACTGGTATGGGCGGTGGTGCTCGCCGCGTATCCCGGACTCTCGCTTTCGGCGTTGATGCCGATAGCGGGTTCGGGCGTCGGGCTTGCCGCCTTCAGCGGGCTCGCGGTGGCGCATGCACTCTACAAGCGGGCGCGTCAGGATCATCGCCTGTTTGTTCCGGTTTCTCTGCGTCCGTTCAAACCGGTAATCCCCGCCTTCTTACCCCGGCTTACAACGGCTGTATGGGTGGCCGTGCTGGTGTTTGGTGTCCCATACCTCTCACATCTCCTGCCGTCCGGTGGGACCCCTGCGGCGCCGGCGCCGGTACCTCTCGAGGGGCGGAATGAGATCGATTTCGAGTCTCTCCACGCCCTTCGAGACGGTACCCCTCGAGGGGTCGTGAATATCGCGGATTTCGTCGCCCATCGGGCGTATCAGGAGGGGTTTGCCTACGGCGTGGAGTATGGTCTGCCGGAAGAGGGGGCTACCGTGGAGTTGTCGCGGTTCACCGGGGACAACGGAACGACGGTCCGGGAGCCGGAGGTCATGCTGCGCTACGATGAGGCGTGGCTCGACCGAACCCTCGCCCCGGACAGCAGCAATCTCGGCGCGCTGCTGGCGAACGGTGACACCCCTTCGGGGGTTGTGCGAACCGGGAAACCGGGGGTATACTCTGTTACTACACATCCAGCACGTTACAGTCTACAAGCACTGCTGGCGTTTTCGCCATTCCTTGCGCTCGGCCTTCGGCGCACGCCCGCAGACAGGAATGGTGTGCCTTTCGCTGTGCTTGGACGCAAAAGGCAGGCAGTATGATCGGACTGAAAACCTTTCCTCAAGGTGGCGTCCATCCCTTCGAGCGCAAATCGTTCTCCGAGCATAAGGAAATATGGAATGCGGCGGTGCCCTCGGTGTGCATCGTTCCCCTTTCGCAACACATCGGGAAACCCTCGGAGCCGCAGGTCGAGCCGGGTGACCAAGTGCGGGAGGGTCAGCTCGTAGGTAAGGCCCCCGGTTTCGTAAGCGCAAATATCCACGCACCCATTCCGGGGGAGGTCAAAGAGCTTCGCAATGTGTACCTGCCCAACGGGGTTTCGACCCGCGCCGTAGTGATCGAGCTCTCCGGGGAGTTCGACCGGCTCGGTAAGCAGCAGGAGCCGAAGGCGTGGCGCAACCTGGACAGGAAGACGCTGATCAGCGCGATCCAGGAGAACGGTATCGTCGGGATGGGCGGTGCCACCTTTCCTACCCATGTAAAGTACAGCATCCCCCAGGGTAAGACCTGCGACTGGATGATCCTCAACGGCGCGGAATGCGAGCCCTACCTCACCGCCGATCATCGGTTGATGCTCGAATACACCGATCAGGTTCTGGAAGGTCTGGAAATCGCCGCTCGTGTGTTGGAAGCGGATCATGTGGCAATCGGTATCGAGGAGAACAAGCCGGATGCCATACAGAGGATGAAACGTCGGGTTAAGGAGCGAGGGCTCGAGTTCGACGTTGTGGTCCTTACAACCAAGTATCCCCAGGGCGGGGAGAAGCAGCTCATCAAGGCCGTTACGGGACGAGAGGTGCCTTCCGGTGGGTTGCCTATCGATGTCGGCTGTATGGTGTCGAACGCCGGCACGTTGAACGCCGTATATGAGGCGGTGGCGCTCGGTAAGCCGCTTATGGAACGGGTGGTAACCGTAACCGGCGGGGCGATTCGCGACCCCGGCAATCTCAAGGCACGGATCGGAACCACCTTCGGTGATCTCATCGACGAGTGCGGCGGGTTCTCCGAGATACCAAAGAAGGTCGTTGCCGGAGGCCCTATGACGGGTTTTGCGGTATTCGACCTGGACACGCCGTTGATCAAGGGAACATCCGGTGTCCTCGCTTTGACATCGCGGGAGGTGAACGAAGCATCCCGGACGCCCTGCATAAACTGCGGTCGGTGTGTTGCCGCCTGTCCCGTGGGACTCCAGCCGACGACCCTGTTCAAGTACATCGACCATGAACAGTACGCCTCGGCGGAATCTTTGGGGCTGATGGATTGTATTGAGTGTGGCGCCTGTGGCTACGTGTGCCCGGCGCATATCCCGCTGATCCAGGGGCTGCGGATCGGCAAGCGCATTGCGCGAAATAGGAAAGGTTGATCCATGAGTACCGGGGTAACGCCTGAGCAGCAGAGCATCGATAGGGAGGAGTTGCGCAACCGGCTCGTGGTGAGCAGCTCACCGCAGTTCCATGACGAGACTTCGACTGCGCGGATCATGTGGACGGTCAGCGCGTGTCTCTTGCCCGCCGCGGCGTGGGGCGTGTTTGTCTTCGGCGTATCGGCGCTGTGGGTTATGGTTGCGGCAACGGTGGCGGCGGCGCTTACCGAATGGGTGCTCGCCCGGGCGATGGGACGGGGCAACACGCTGTATGACGGCAGTGCGGTGCTGACCGGATTCCTTGTCGGCCTGAACATGCCGCCGGCGGTGCCCGCCTACATTCCGGTCGTCGGCTCGGTGTTTGCCATTGCCGTGGTCAAATGGACTTTCGGCGGGCTCGGAAGCAACTGGATGAACCCGGCGCTCGCCGGGCGGGTCTTCGTGTTCTTCTCGTGGACGGGCCCCATGACCTCCTGGAAGATGCCGATTACCCTGCCGTCGGCGGACGCGGCAAGCGGCGCGACGGTACTGAGCGCCGTGAAGTCCGGGGTAATGGAGACCGGTGGAGCGCTCGGAAACCCCAACCGATACCTCGAGCAGATCGGCTATCCGAGGAGCGGGCTGGATACCGCGGTCACCGATTGGCTGAATGATGTGATTCTCGGCCCTCTGGGGGCCAACATGCCCGCCGGCTACGTTGATCCGTTCGTAGGGAACGTGCCCGGATCGATCGGCGAGGTGTCGGCGCTGCTACTGCTGCTCGGGACGATCTATCTGTTTCAGAAGCGGATCATCACCTGGGAAATCCCGACGGCGTACTTCGTGAGCTTTGCGATCTTCACGTGGGTCTTCGGCGGCGTGCCGCTGGGTACCGGCGCCTTCACCGGAGATGTGGTGTTCCACGCGTTCACCGGAGGGCTCGTGTTGGGGATGTTCTACATGGCCACCGATATGGTGACCTCGCCCATGACGTCGAGGGGGATGCTCATTTACGGTGCCGGGGCGGGCTTCCTGACGTTCCTGATTCGCATATACGGATCCTTTCCCGAGGGCGTTTCCCTGGCGATCCTGCTCATGAACGTCGTCGTTCCAATGATTAATCGATACACGCAGCCGAGCATATTCGGTAAGGCCGAAGCGGAAGAGGAAGCGTGATGCACAATATGGTAGCAATCGGCAGTCGACTGGCGATCATCTGTGTGGTGGCCGCTCTGGTCCTGGGGCTGGTAAACGCAGTGACCGCTCCGGTGATCGAGGAGAACCGAGAAAAAGACCTTCAGGAGGCGCAGGCACAGGTCGTAGGGGATGCCTCGGTCGGTGAACGAGTCGACGTGCCCGAAGAAGATCACGATGTTGTCGTGGCCTACTATCCGGTGGGCTCCGATTCTCCGCCGGCCGATCGTTACGTGGTGGAGCTCCTCGGTGCCGGATACGGCGGGGACATGCAAATCCTTGCCGGCATTCGTGCGGACGGTGAGATTTTCGCCGCCGTGCTGATGGAAAATTCAGAGACCCCCGGTCTCGGCAAGCAGGCCGAGGAACCCGAATACATGGAAAGCAAGTTCGTGGGTACCGGCGGCGACGACGAGCCGGTTCCGACCACCACCGGTGATCTTCCGGAGGAGGAGGCCGAGGCGGTTTCCGGTGCCACGGTGACCTTCATGGGTATCGGTGAGGCGCTGCAAGCCGGCTCGCGTTTCGTGGAGGAGGAGCTGTAGATATGGTGTCCGATTTCAATAAGGGCATTTTCAACGAGAATCCCATTTTCGTCATGGCGCTCGGCCTCTGTCCCGCCCTTGCGGTATCGGGACAAGTGGTGAACGCCCTCGGGATGGGAGCGGCAGTGCTGTTCGTGCTGTTGAGCGCGAACATATTCGTATCGCTTCTGAAGAACTTTATTCCGACGAAGGTGCGGATACCGTCCTACATCGTCATAATTGCGAGCTTTGTAACGATTGTGGATTTGACGATGCAGGCCTACCTTCCGGACCTGTCCGCCGCATTGGGCGTGTTTGTGCAGCTGATTGTCGTGAACTGTGTGATCCTCGGCCGGGCGGAGGCCTTTGCAAGCAAGAGCACCCTTTCGAGTTCGGTCTTCGATGCGCTGGGTATGGCGCTCGGCTTCACCGTAGGGCTGACGGCAATCGCGTTCGTGCGGGAGGTCCTCGGTGCGGGAACGATCACGCTCATTCCCATTGGGGGTTTCGACGGCACCATAGACGTTCCGTTGCTCGCCGAAGCGCCGGCACGGGTCATGGCGCTGCCCGCGGGTGCTCTGCTTGCGATCGGTTTCCTGATGGCGGGATTCAACGCGTTGAAAGCCCGGCGAGACGAGGCGGCGCGAAGCCGATCGTCGGCGCAGGCCAATGGTTCACAAGCCGCATAGGAGGACGCAATGAGCTACGTCGGCATCATCATAACCTACGTGTTCGTCAGTAACTTCATCCTCACCCAGTTTCTCGGGCTGTGCCCGTTCATCGGCGTGTCGAAGCGGGTGGAATCGGCGGTGGGCATGGGCTTTGCCGTAACCTTCGTCATGTCCCTTGCCTCGATTACCACGTGGGCGATCTTCCGGTTGCTGCTGGTGCCGCTGGGCATCGAGTTTCTGCAGACGGTCACGTTCATCCTGGTGATCGCCACGCTGGTGCAGCTGGTGGAAATGGTCGTGCAGAAGGTCTCTCCGCCGTTGTACAAGGCGCTTGGTATCTATCTTCCCCTGATTACGACCAACTGCGCCATTCTCGGTATTGCATTGATTGCCGTGCGCAGCGAGTACGGGCCCCTGGAGAGCTTCGTTGCCGGTTTTTCGGCGGGGCTGGGATTCATGCTTGCCCTGCTCCTCATGTCCACGCTCCGGGAGAAGCTCGACAGTGAGTGGGTTCCCAAGCATTTCCGAGGCGCGCCGATTGCCTTCATTACCGGTGGTCTGATGGCGCTTGCGTTCATGGCGTTCGACAAGGCTCTATTGAACAACCTCATCGGATAAGAGAGGAGTTATCGGCGTATGGCTGTTACGATATTGTACGCGCTTTTGGTGGTCGGATTGCTCGGCGCGCTGTTCGGCGTCGGGCTGGCGTTCGCCTCGGGTGTTCTTGGGGTGAAGAAGGACGAACGCGTGGAGGCGGTCGAGGAAGCGCTTCCCGGTCTCAACTGTGGCGCCTGCGGCTACGCGGGGTGCAGCGCCTACGCCGATGCCGTGGTGAACGGCGGGGAGGTGCTCACGTTGTGCGGTCCCGGTGGCCCGGAAGCCGTTCAGGCAATCGCACGGATCATGGGCCAGGAGGTCGACCTTTCCGTCGAAAAGATGGTCGCCCAGGTTCATTGTCGGGGCGGGAAGGACGTCACCACCTACGAGTTCGAGTACCAGGGGATGCAGGACTGCAATGCGTTGTACATGCTCTACGGCGGAAACATGGTCTGCAAGCAGGGCTGCCTGGGATTGGGCTCCTGTATCCGTGTGTGCCCGGTGGACGCAATAGATTACGACGAAGACGGTAAGGTGTGGGTCGACAAGGACGTGTGCATATCCTGCGGGAAATGCATCGACATCTGTCCCACCGGGGTTATGAGATGGGTGCCGTATTCGGCGGACTACATCGTCGCGTGCAACAACACGGACATCGGCAAGAACGTCAGGAAATACTGCAAGGTAGGTTGTATAGCCTGTAAGCTCTGCGAGAAGAAATCTCCCGAAGGCGGTTACGTGGTGGAGAACAATCTCTCCCGCATCGACTACAGCCACACCGGTGACCGATCGGCCGGCGCCGAAAAATGTCCGACCAAGTGCATCATTCGCGTAGGTAAAACTTTACAAAGGGAAGCAGTGCACGTAGAATCCCAGGCAGCCACGTCGAGCGGGGGCGACGGCGGGGATGCCGTTACCGTTGAGGAGCGGCCCGAACGGGATTCGAATGAGAAAAGTTAAGCTGATCTTTGGTACGACGAATAGTCAGCCCATCGGGGCCTCCGATGCCGACATCGAAGACGTCTACCAGAGATCATACAAGCCCTTCATTCGTGCGCTCTATAACGCGCCCCACGTACGCGCTACGCTCCATTACTCGGGCAGGCTGCTCCAGTGGCTCGAGCGTCGTCACGCGGAGTTCACCGACGTTCTCTCGGAGCTCGTCGGACGCAAGCAAGTGGAGCTCCTCGGCGGCGGCTTCTATGATCCGATTTTTTCCCTTATCCCACGGCCCGACAGGCTCGGTCAGATCGAGCGACTGACCACGTATCTGCGCAAGCGGTTCGGTAAACGTCCCCGGGGGCTCTGGGTGACGCAGGAAGTGTGGGACCCCATGATGCCCTCTCTACTCAAGACCAGCGGCATCGACTATACCTTTCTCAGCGACTATCAGTTCGACGCCGGGGGCCTTACGGGAACGCCCCTATACAGTCCCTGCATAACCGAGGACGAGGGGAAGATGGTCATCGTCTTTCCCATCTCGAGTGGATTGCGCCGTGCTTGTCGACGGAATGACCTCGACGGCATCCGCCGGCTGCTCGAAGATGCGGCGGCGGAAAACGAGGATCGGGTGCAGGTGCTCATGTGCCACGGTGAGGACCTCCGTTCGAACACGTCCTCCCAGGCACCTTTTGACGACGAATGGCTCCGTACGTTCTTCGAATTGCTCGAGCAGGAGTCCTCGTGGATCTCGACGGTTACGCCGTCGCGCTACCTGAAAAAGGCCTCCCCACGGGCCCGTGGATATTTTCCTCAAGCGGCTTTCGTGCCGGAACGTGGCCGGCATGACGGTGCCGGTTCGGATGAGCTATCCTGCGCAGCGCAGGCGGACGGCTATCTGGCGGGGAGCTCGTTTCGCACGCTGCTCACCCGGTATCCGGAAAGCAATCTGATGTACGCAAAGATGCATTACATTCATATCCTCGTTAACCAGATCCGGGGAGACAAGTATCGCAAGCAGCTTGCCCGTGAAGAGTTATGGAGGGGACAGTGTCACTCCGCCTATTGGAACGGCGGAGATAGGGGAGGGATCTACTCCAATCGGCAGCGCAAGCACGTCTACGCCTCTCTCATCGAGGCGGAAAAAGTCACCCGGGAGCGCGGCATCTTCAGTCCGTCGATTATAACGGTGGATTTCGACATGGACGGACTCTCGGAATTCCTGTATCAGGGACAGGAGTTGAACGCCTACGTTCACAAGCGGGGCGGCGTGGTATTCGAGCTCGACTATCTGCCGACTCCCTGGAACTACGCCGACGCACTTTCCGAAGCGTGGTCCGCGCAGACTTGCCCGGCCCCGAAGCCTTCGTCCCGCAACATCTTTTCCGACCACTTTTTCGACCGCTCACCCGCCGCGTCGGGAGGCTCGTCGCCGCAGGCCGAGGAGTTGGGAGACTTTCTCGATCGGCTCTATTCCGTGCGCCATCTCAGCAAGGACGGTCATCGTATTCACCTGGCTGCCGTCGGTGCGGTCCGGTCCGAGCACGGGCCCGTCGCCCTGGAGGTCCACAAGGAGTACGGCTTCGAAGGAGATACGATCCACGTGGATTACCGGCTTCGCAACCGGAGCGAGACGGATCTCTGCGTAGACTTCGGATGCGAGCTGAACCTCTCCTTCGATGCGGAGGACGGGGAGTCGCTGCGGATTCTCGCCGGTGAAGGTTCCGGCGTCACGCTCGCCGGTGATGCGGAGGACTTCATCGACGGGATCAAGCGCGTGCGGCTGCACGATCTGCAGCATGAAGTAATGCTAGAGCTTTCCTGTCAGGATCAGGCCGCGCTGTGGACCGCTCCGATACGCCTGGGAGCCGGGGATCCGGAGGGTGCGGCGAGCGCTGCGCAGTACCAGACCTCATGCCTTCTCCCCCGGTGGCCGATAGACCTGAAAGCCGGAGAGGAATGGACGCAGAAACTGGAATTGTCACTGTTATCCGGCTGAGTCCGGGGAACCGTCGAGTACACGAAGAATCCCGTCGATCCATCGGCGTGTTTCGGTGTAGTAGTTGTCCCGTGCCGAAAGAAACTGAAGCACCGCCTTACGGGGCCTGTCGGTGAGGGCGTACACCTGTCCGAGATAGTAGTGTGTCCGGGCCCGGACGTCCTCCGGCAGATGTGAAGACAGCAGATTGCCGAGGAGCTCTTCGGCCTCCTCATAGCGCTCAGCGGCAAAGGGGCCCATGACGACCGAGGATAACGCGGATGCAGGACCCTTGCCGTCGGCATCGCGGTCCACGGGCAATATCCGGGGCTCGAGCCCGGGCCCCGTACGTTCCGGGAGCTCCGAGAGCAACCGGTCGACCGCCTCTTCCGTGCTTTCGGGAAGCGTCGAGGGCGGTCTGAGAGACACCGGGTTCTCCGGCAGGAGCACGTCGGGCGCCTCGAGTTCATGGGATAGGCGCAAGAACGGCAGCGGGGTTCCGGCCCGTGCCGATCCATCGAAGGTCGGAAGGGTCACGCGTGGCGAGCTCAGGGGGAGAGCAGCCGGCTCAGCCGTTGTCGTGACGCCAGGCTCGAAATCCGGTGTCTCACCTTCCTCGACGATCTCGGTGGGTACCAACGCGTAATGATAGGGAACGCCCGGAACCGTGAAATCCTCCACGCTTCCTTCCTCGGCGGTCACTTCCGCAACCCGCACCGCCTCTGCAAGGGCCTCAGGACCCTCGAAGGGTTGACGACTTCGATAGAGCAGCAGCCGCCGCTCCTCGGGTTCGGCCTCGAAGGTGACACGAATGCGGTCCGCAGCTTCCTCGGAGGAAGCCGAAATCCTTGTGATTCGCGTAGGAGGTGCCTCGGGCTCCGCGGATTCGGTGATGCGCACGGGCGTGGTCGTCCGATTGCGAAGAGGTACGAAGACACGATAGGGCTTACCGGCTTCGTTCCGTGCAAGAACCGCGTAGTGATAGGTGCCGGGCTCCGGGGTGTCGAGATAGGTTTCCGTGCCCGGCGGGACCTCGGAGACGCGCTCGGCTTCTTCGAAAGTCTCTCTAGTGATTTCCCGTGAGTGACGATAGACGAGGTAGCCCGCGATGGCCGATTCCTCTGCGTCACGCCACGTCAGGCGCACCTCCGGATCTCCGACAGCCACCCGCAACCTCGAGGGAAACGGGGAGAAAACCCCGTCGTCTTGACCGGTGGCTCCACCGGCAAGCACGAGTAGGCATACTAGCACACTGACTGTTCGGCGAGGCATCCTGCTTACTATAATCGGCGCCGGATTGCGCTGTCTATAGCGGGAGCGCGACCTTCCGGACGGGTAAGCCCGGCACCGACAATGTGTCGGCGTCGGGCCCCCTCTTGAAACGGCTTAGCTGAAAATGAGCACGGTCTTGGGATCGAGGACGCGGAAGGTGAAGGATTCGGTGAAGTACAATTGCACGGTCTCGGTGTCATGGCTCTCATAGCCGATGGAGAGATCCTGACCGAGTACGAGCTCCAGGTCGCCTCCGCGCAGGGAGGTCAGCATCGATCGCTCTATGAACGGGCTGAAAATGACCGGACCGCCGAGTAGGTACTCCACGTGGTGCTTCATCGGGCGTCCATTAATCGCGCTTTGCAGCTCGAGCCAAAGTGGCTCGGTCACCACCAGCGCGTAGGGTCCCTCGATCATCGACTTGCGCATTTGTGTCACCGCTGCGGCAACCGCCGGCACGATCTCCGAGCGATCGGATCCCACCGACACCGTGGCGTGCTCGCTTGCCTTATCGAGGGCCGGTATTTTCGCCTGTTCCAGTCCCTTGTACACGGCCTCCTCCTCGAAGCGCGCCGCCTCCCATGCCGCCTTCTCGAGCGGCTCGAGGTCGACGTCCCGCGCTCCGCGAGTTATGTTATCGAGCTCCCAGCGGCTCAACTCGAAGGGTACCCGCACTTCCACCAGCGGCTGTGATTGGGTTACGCCATAGCGCGCACCGGACTCGGAGGTGTCCTTGGACATCGCGAGGCGGCCGAGGGGGACCGCGGCGTAATCCAGTCCCTTCGGTCCGACGACGTCGGCAAATCTGCGAACCGACAAGATGCTCTCCAAGCACCTTCGTGCCTGCTCGTCGATCTCTTTCCAGGCTTCCTCACTGATCGGGGCTTTCGCCCGCCGTAGTATGCTCATTGATCTCCTCCTTTCCCTTTCATGCTGCCAATGCCGAGATCTTCACCGGTGGAGCTCCCGACGGGGCCGTCGCCGCCGCCGGTATCCGTTCCCTCTACGGCTTCTTCGATCTCGAGCAGATCTCCTTGGGTGAATAGATAGGTACGCAGGGCTTCGTCCCATCCGTCCATGTTGCGGCGCAGCCATTCGAGAGTCATGGCCGCGTGCTCCATTTCCTCATCCCGGTTGTGTCGGAGGATATCGCGGACTGCGGGGTCGGAGGTCACGGCGAGACGCTGGTTGTACCAGTCGACCGCCTCTACCTCTTCCCGAAGGCTGTGAAGCACCCGGACCTGATCTCTGACCGGCGCCGAAAGCTCTCCCGTAGGCTCATGATAATCACTCATCTGGTTCTCCTTTCTTTTCCGTTAGGCTGGGTCCGATACACGTCCATCCTATCTAGTTTCCAGTATAACGCCTGTGGTTCAACGAATAAAGCACGCGCCGGCACCCGTGTATCCGACCCGTCCGGAGGACGCCGGTCGCCGGTGGCAATTCGACGGAAAATTCGCTATATTCCGGGGCGAAGCCACATACCGGAGGAACGCCATGCTCCAGGAGCTGCAGACACCGCTTGCAGAACTCAAACAGAACATCCTCGATACTTGGAGGCGTCTTTGACTCCGATCGAATGAAGGAGGAGATCGAGACGCTCGAGCAGAAGACGGCGGCCCCCGATTTCTGGAATGATCGCGAGTATGCGGAGGCCACGCTGTCGCAGCTGAAGCGCCTGAGAGACCGTTACGAGCCGTGGCGTGACCTGGTTGCGGAGCTCGAAGACCTCGAGGGGCTCTACACGCTGGCAGTGGAGGAAAACGACCCCTCCTTGGAAGCGGATATTCGCTCTACGCTGTCGGATCTCCAGACCCGCTACGAACGGTTGCGCGTGTTGGAGCTGCTCAGCGACGAATTCGACGGAAATCCTGCTTTTCTTACTATCCACGCGGGAGCCGGCGGAACGGAGGCCTGCGACTGGGTGAGTATGCTCCTTCGCATGTACCAGCGCTGGACCGAGCGGCGTGGGTTCAAGACACGCATGCTGGATCTCCAGGAGGCCGAAGGTGGAATCAAGTCGGTGACGCTCCAGGTGGACGGAAGTTTCGCCTACGGATATTTGAAAACCGAGTCGGGAATCCATCGGCTGGTGCGCATCTCGCCCTTCGATTCCGGTGGCCGGCGGCACACATCATTCGCGTCGGTGTACATCTCTCCGGTAATCGAAGAGGGCATCGAGGTAGACGTCAAACCGGAGGATATTCGGGTGGACACCTACAGGGCAAGCGGCGCGGGCGGCCAGCACGTGAACAAGACCGACTCCGCGGTCCGCATTACGCACCTCGAGACGGGAATCGTCGTGCAATGTCAGAGCGAGCGCAGCCAGCACAAGAATCGAGCCACCGCCATGAAGGTGCTGAAATCCCGGCTCTATGAGTACTACCGAGCGGAGCAGGAGAAAGAGAAGCAGGAATCGGCGCAGGAGAAGAAGGAGATCGGCTGGGGAAACCAGATTCGCTCCTATGTGTTCCATCCCTATAACATGGTGAAGGACCATAGAACCAAGATGGAGGTTGGTAACGTGCAGGCCGTCATGGACGGTGAGATAGACGGATTCATCGAAGAGTATCTCAGGCATCTCTGGTCGCAGCGCACAGCCTCCGCTTCGTAGCTCATGGCGGTTCGAGTACTGGTGGTGGACGACCTTCCGATGATGCGGGCAGCCGTCCGCAAGGCGTTGTCGGGGGGCGGTTTCGAGATCGTCGCGGAGGCGGAAAACGGCCGTGACGGCGTGCTCGCCTATGCACGGACGCGTCCCGACGTGGTGGTCCTGGATATCGCCATGCCCGTCATGGACGGGATCACCGCCCTGGAGAAGCTTCTCACGGTGGACCCCGCAGCGCGGGTGGTGATGTGCAGTGCCCTCGGCGAGCAGGATATGGTGCTGAGCGCGCTTCGCCGTGGTGCGAGGGAGTTCGTCGTGAAACCCTTCGAGAACGAGAGACTGCGGTCGGCGGTAGCCCGCGTCGGGGCGGCTCATGCGTGAGGACGCCGCCTCTGCGCCGAGACCGGTGATGACTGCGGCCGCTGTGAGGCTGATTGTCGCTACGCTGTTCCTCGGGGTGTTTCTCGGGGCCGCGACGGCGGCGCATGCAGGAGGCTCGCCGGAGACCGATGAGAGCGCGGAGCCTCCTGAGGACGAGCGAAGCTCCTACGTTGTCGGTTTCCAGGCGTTCGAGGCGGAAGAGGTCTCTTCCGAGCATCGGAGCCTTGCGGTCACTTTACCTCGGCTACTGCGGCAGGAACTCTCGGTGCTCGACGAGCACGAGCTCTCACGGGAAGAGCGGGATGCTTTTGCCGGTCGCCTTCTCGAGCGGGCACGCGCGGAGGCGGGAGCCGCCCTCGACGAGGCGGTGGAGGAGCGTGCGGCGTTGCGCTTCGAGACCGGTCGTGCCGACGAGCGTCGGCGTGCCGTGCGCGACGCGGACGAGGCGGTCGGCCGTGCTCGCTCGGAGCTCAGGGCGGTGGAAGCCCTAAAGCCGGATCAGGTGGAGGTGCCCGGGGTGAAGCCGTTGGAGTTGGTTCCGGAGGACGGGGAGGACCCGTTCGACTCGGAGCGCCTCCCACGGCGGCTGGCCCGGGATGAGGACCTCGACGTCACCGTCGGCGGGCGTCTTCTCGAAGTCGACGGCACGATCGTGGCCGAGGTGGAGGTGTATCATCGATATCTGGAGCGGGTCGTAGCGCGAAAGAAAGTGACCGGGGAGCCGGGGCGCACCGACGAGCTGATCGGCTCCGTTGCCGACGGCATCGCGGAGGTGCTTCTCGGACGGCCCTGGGGCCGGCTCACGGTTTCCGTTCCCGCCTCCGAGGCAGCCGTGTACCTCAACGAGCGGCTTCTCGGTTTCGGGGAGGTGCAGGTGGACTACGCTCGCACCGGTAGCCGGGAGGTGCGGGTCTCTCTGGACGGAGTGAGCGAGCAGCGCCGGACGGTGCAGGTGGAGCCCGGGGAAACGACGGAGGTCGAGGTGGTGCTCCCGGCGATGGCCGGGGAGCAGGTGAGGATCGAGAGCGATCCGCCGGGCGCGGCGGCCTATCTCGGCTCCGTGTGGCAGGGCGTGACGCCGCTCACCCTGGAGAAGCCGGCCACGCCACAGACGATGATCCTGTCACTGGAGGGATTCCTGGATGAGACGGTGGTGCTTTCTCCTCGGGCGCCGGATGACGTCCGGCGGGAGTTGGTTCCGGACCCCGGTGATTGGCCGGAGGTAGTCACCGAGCGACGGGACCGTTTCTACCGGGCCTTCGGCTGGTTCGCGCTGTCGATCCCGATCCCGGTCATGCTCAACGGCATGTACCAGGACATCGCCGCCCTCTATCCGGGCGGTCAGCCCTCGCCGGAGCTCAGCGAGGCCGAAGCAGAGCGGCTTGCAACCACCGGCAATACGCTCTTATGGAGTGCGCGGGGAACCGCCGCGGTGAGCGCGGGGTTATTTGTAAACATGATGGTACGCTTGATACAGTACGTTCGGGCCGGAGAATACGCGCATGATTAGACGTCGACGCAGGAAGCAGGAGAAACAACAGGCCCCGTCGCCGCGGGGCGGAACGAAAAGCCTGGGTGAGCGCCTGAAGGAGCTGTTTTCCCGCTCTTCGGAGGAGGAGTCCTTCTACGAAGGGCTCGAGGACCTGTTGATCGAGGCCGATATGGGACAGGCCGTGACAATGGAGGCGGTCGACGAGCTCCGCGGACGGGTCAAATCGGAGCGCCTTTCAGGACGGGAGGAAATACTCCTTGCCCTCGCGGACATCCTCGCGCGGTACGTAAAGGAAGCGTCCCTAACGCTCGACCCCGACCGCCTGAACGTGTTTCTCGTCCTCGGAGTGAACGGGGTAGGGAAAACCACCACCATTGCCAAGCTCGCCCGCCATTACGAGGACGCCGTCGGCAGGGACGGGATCGTCCTGGCCGCCGGGGACACCTTTCGTGCGGCCGCCATCGATCAGCTTGCCCTCCACGGGGAGCGTTTGGGCATACGAACCGTGCGGCAGGCTCCCGGTGCGGATCCCGGGGCCGTGATCTACGATGCCCTCGAAAGCACGCGATCGAGGGGAGGGAAGCTCGTCCTGGCGGATACCGCCGGGCGGATGCACAGCAAGCAGAACCTGGTGGCCGAGCTCTCGAAGATCGACAAGATCATCCGTCGTCGCGCCGAAGACGCCGCCTACCTCCGGATACTGGTAATCGACGCCACCACCGGGCAGAATGCACTGCGGCAAGCCGAAATCTTCAACGAGGCGGTGGGAGTAGATGCGGTGATCCTTGCCAAATACGATTCCACCGCCAAGGGGGGCATTCTCGCCGCGCTCGGACGGGATCTCGGGGTACCGTGCGCGTTCCTCGGGCGCGGCGAGAGCTACGATAGCCTCGAGCCCTTCGATGCTCGTTCGTACCTGCGAGAGCTGCTCGGGGAGGGATCGGCGTGAGGTGCTTCCGGCCACGGGCCGGCATGCGGCCGGGGCCGGGCTCCATGGAGCAACGCCGGCCGGACTCCGTGCGGCCGGGGCCGGGCCCGGGAGCGGCCCGACTCCGCGGCCGACTCCGCCGCCGACTCCGCGGCCCCGTGGTTGCCGGCGTTCTCATCCTGTGGGCCGCCGCGCTACCGTGGGACGGAGCTTATGCGGCCGAGGAGCTGTATCGCTCCGATCCCACCGGTGCGGCGATTGCGCGGATAACGGAAGCGGAGCGGGAGGATCATCGATACGTTCTCGAGGTGGAGGCCGCAGACGACCTCCGAGAGCATCGGCTCTATCGGGAGGGTGAATTGCTCAGGGAAGAGCGTCAGCATCTCGATGCCGAGGGCCGGGTGGTGTCCGAAGAACGCGTGGAGGGCGGCGAGCATCGAGAAACCGACCACTTCGACTATGATGCACAGGGCCGGATCCGGCGGGTCACACGCGAGCGGGACGGTGAGACGGTCCACTCGACCTCCTATGCATATGCCGACGGGCGCCTGTTCGAGGAAGCCTATCGCAGCGGAGCGCGGGTCACGGTGGCGCGATTCGACACCCGCGGACGAGTCGCCTACCGTGCCGAGCGCCGAGAGGGTGAGCTTCTGCGGGAAGAGGAGTATCGCTACACCACGGCGGAGGATTATACCGTGCGCATCCGAGAAGACGAAACGTCGGGGCTTCGGGTAGAGCGGTACGAGGAGAAACGGCTTCGGGAGAGCCGACTCGAAGAGGATGGCCGCGTGCTCCGCCGCAGTGTCTATCGCTACGACGGGGAGAACCTCCGCGAGGTTATCACCGAGGGTGAGCAGATCCGGGGACGGCGCGTTGCGGAGCACGAATACGATGAGGACGGTGAGCTCCGTCGCCGCATCGTTCGCGAGGACGACCGAATCATACGGGAGACGAGCTACCGCGATTCTCGGGAGCGCGTGGAAACCGTTTACCGCGGAGGTGTGCCGTTTCTTCGCATCACTTACCGGGATGACAACGTCGTTGCCCGGGAGTTGGTCTCCGGGGAGTAGAAGTACGTGAAGCCGGACTGGGTGCTATTCGTTTCGAAACGACATTTCCGCACCAAGCGTCGCGAGAAGGGGCACACCGCTTCGCTGTTGTCGGTCACCGGAATTGCCGCCGGCGTCATGACCCTGGTGGCGGTGCTTGCCGTGATGAACGGTTTCCAGCACGGGACGATCGAGAGCATTCTCGAGCTCAACTCATACCATTTGCGGATAAGCGGGCTCGACGAGCGCGGCGCCGCCGTGGGCGGGGCGGGGGGACGGCAGGAAGCTCCGGGGCCGGCGGAACGCCTCGAAGGGGTCACGGGCGTCGAAGCGGCGGTCCCGTTTCGGGAGCTGCAGACGCTGGCTCGCGGGCGGTACTCGGGCCCCGAGGCTGTGGTGCTGCGGGCGGTTCCGCCTGAGGTGCTCGAGCGCGATCGGGGATTTGCGGAGAGTATCGAGGTGGTTGCCGGCCGGTTCGATCTGGAATCCCGCCGATCGGTGGTCATCGGTGCGGAGCTCGCGCGTGTGCTCGGGATCGGCGTCGGCGACAGGGTGAGCGTGGTGGATCTGGCGGGTGACGAGCTCGACGTGGCGGATCCGACGGAGATCGAGCTGGTGGTTCGGGGGCTGTTCCGGTCGGGATTCCTGGACTACGACAGCAGCTGGGGGTTCGTTTCTCTGGAAGAGGCCGGTCGGGTCTTCGGCAACGCCGGCGAGGTCACGTGGGGGCTCAAGCTGGCAAACCGTTTCAACGATCGCCCGGCGGCCTCCCGCGTGGCGCGCCTGATTCCCGGGGATGCCTCGGTGAGTTCCTGGCGGGAGTTCAACCGCTCGATTTTTGGAGCGCTCCGGCTCGAGAAAACGTTGATGATGCTTCTTGTAGGGCTCATCTTCGTGGTAGTGGGGGTGAACATCTATCAGTCGCTTCGCCGAAGCGTGGTGGAGCGGACCGAAGAGATTGCGGTGCTGAAGGCCCTCGGCGCACCGCCGGGCAGTGTCCGTGCGGTATTCACCCTCGAGGGGTTCATGATCGGGCTTCTCGGCGGAGTGGTCGGTGTGGCACTCGGTCTTCTGGTCTCGGAGAATGTGAACGAGCTGTTTGCGTTTGCCGAGGGGGTGGTGAACACCACCGTGATGGTTCTGCAAACGATCGGCGGTGCCGTTGGAGAGGGGGAGTTCACCCTCTTTTCTCCGGCCTACTTCTACATAGAGGAAGTGCCGACCCGGGCGGTGTTGTCGGAGACGATCGGCATCTTTCTCTTTGCGGTGGTATCCGCGACGGCTGCCGCCTACGGCGCCTCGTTTCGCGTCGCACGGATCAAGCCGGCCGAGGTACTGAGAAACGAATGAGTGGAGCAATGGTACGACTAACGGGTGTGGCCAAGACGTTTGTAACGGGGACCGAAGAGCTTGAGATTCTCACCGACGTGAATCTCGATGTGGGCAGGGGAACCACCGTCGTAATAACCGGGGAGAGCGGCTCGGGAAAGAGCACGCTCCTCAATCTCACCGGCGGTCTCGAAACCCCGACGGCCGGAACCATAGAAGCGGCCGGTTATCGGGTAGACACTCTCGGTGAAAGCGAACTCACTCGGTACCGTAACGCCGTCATCGGGCTGGTATTTCAGTTCCATTTTCTGCTCAAAGACTTCACCGCCCTCGAAAACGTCATGATGCCGGCGTACATGGGAGGCATGGTCCGAGAGGAGGCGGAGTCTCGCGCCTCACGGCTTCTGTCGGAAGTAGGCCTTGCCGAGCGCACGGGCCATTTCCCGACGCAGCTCTCCGGCGGGGAGCGGCAACGTGTCGCCGTCGCGCGGGCACTGGTCAACGACCCGGAGGTCATTCTGGCCGACGAGCCCACGGGAAACCTCGACGAGCGCAACTCCCGCATCGTGGAGGACATCCTCTTCGATCTCGTGGCGGAGTACGGCAAGACCTTGCTGCTCGTCACTCATGACGAGAGTCTCTCCCGACGGGCGGAGCACCGCTTGCACCTGGCGCACGGGCGGGTGACGGAGCCATGAGAAGAGGAGCATCCCTGTTCCTCGCGCTCCGCTATCTCCGGGGGCGCGGTGAGCGCGGCGGTAGCCGTATGCGGGGAGCGATCCTGGCCATCGGTATCAGTCTGGTGCCGCTTGTCGTAGTCTTGCAGCTCGCCGACGGCATGATCCAGGGCATTACCGATCGCTTCATCGAGGTGGGAACGTATCACTTGCAGGCGGTTCACGCCCCGGAGCTTCCCGCCGAGGAGGCACGGGAGGCCGCCGACCGAGTGGCCCGGGTGCGCGGCGTGACGGGGGTGGTGCCCGAGCGTCGTGGGATGGGGTTGCTTTCCTCCGAGAGCGCACGAAGCGGGGTCACGGTTCGCGCGGTTCCCGAGGACCTTTGGAGCCGGGACGAGGGATTCCGCCGTTATATCGATCTTGAGGCCGGGGAGTTCGACCTTGGCGAGGGCGAGAACGTCGTCCTAGGAAAGGCTCTGGCCGAAGAGCTCGAGGTGGGCCCCGGCGACCGGGTCCGTTTGCTTACCGTACGCTCTCTCGATGAGGACTCGTTTCTGCCGCGCGTCTCGCGCTTCAATGTGGCCGGGGTGATCAGTACCGGCTACCAGGAGCTGGACCAGTTGTGGATGTTCATGCCCTTCGAGCGGGGCGTGCGGGTGCTGCCGGAAGGCTCGAGCCGGCAAATACTGGGCATCAAGATCGAGGACCCCTATTCTCTGCCCAATCCGCTCACCGGCGGGGGACGACGCGGGGAGGCGCGCTATCAGGCAAACGAGATCGCTCGTTCCCTCGGTATGGACTGGCGTCTTTTCACGTGGTACGAGCTCGAGCGTTCCCGCTACATGTCGTTCCGCACCACGAAGAACCTCCTGGTGTTCATCATGGGGTTGATCGTGGTGGTCGCATCGGTAAACATCTCATCGTCTCTGGTAATGCTCGTCCTGGAGAAGCAGTCGGAGATTGCCATACTCAAGAGTACCGGAGCGAGCCCGGCGGGCATACGACGGATTTTCGTGCTCTGCGGGTTCTTTTCCGGCGTTGCGGGCGGTGCAATCGGGATAGCCGTGGGGCTTGCCATATCGGTCAATCTGAACGCCTTGCTTGCCGGTATCGAGAACCTCGTCGGATGGTTCCAACAGGCGTTCTATATGGCCTTCGCACCTCTCACCGACGGTGCGCCGCAGGCGGTGAACGTGTTCCACTCGGAGTTTTACCTGGAGACGATACCGATTACGGTGGATCCGGGCCAGTTGCTGTTGGTAGCGGTACTGACCACCGTCCTTGCAACCCTTGCTGCCCTGGTTCCCGCGCATCGGGCGGGCCGAGTGCGACCGCTCGAAGTGATGCGCCGATACTGAAAATCAGAAACGCCTTTTGCATTGAGGACCCATGCGATGTAGACTAAAGGAAGGGAGGCAGACGTGCTGTGTGATATCTGCGGTACGGCGGAAGCCGTCGTGACAATACAACGAAGTTGGGGCGGCTTGCGGGAGGACGTGTCGCTCTGTGACCAGTGTGCCGCTCAGCTCGGAGTGGATCCGGACGCGGAAATGCCCGCCCCGACGGTCTCAGAGCTGGTATCGGGGGCGTTCAACGGGGTCTCGGAAGTGGATGACGATGCCCGCTGCGGAGAGTGTGGACGCCTCTACCGTGATATCCGCCGCACCGGGCAGGTCGGATGCGCCCAATGCTACGCGGTGTTCGAAACGCGTATCCGTTCGATTCTCGAAAGACGACCGAGCCCCGCGCAGCACGCGGGCAAGTATCCCGAGCGGCTTCTCGTCTACAAGCGCTTTTTCGTGGACCGGGAGCGTCTGCGCCGGCGACTGGACGCGGCAATCTCCGCCGAAGATTACGAGACCGCCGCGACGCTGCGAGACGAGCTTTCGGCAATGGATCGGAGGCTGTCCGATGAGTGAGTTACCCCGGGAGTCGAGCTGGTTCTCCGACGAAGGACCCGAACAGGACGTGGTCATGTCTACACGGGTCCGCCTGGCCCGGAACGTCGTCGGCTATCCCTTTCCCCCGTACATGGCACCCACGGAGCGGGATGAGCTGGAGCGAGCGCTCGCGGAGTATTTCGCCGATCGGGACGGGGAGTTCGTACGCATTGGGGCCGACGACGATTCGGCGCGAGGGTTGTTGACCGAGCGGAATTTCCTCTCTCCCGAGGTGCCTTCCGGCGCCGGTCCCCTTTTTTTGCGGCAGGATGAGCACATTGCGGTGCAAGTGAATCATATCGACCATCTGCGGATCATGAGCTATCGGGCGGGACTGGATCCGCGCCGGTCTCTGGCTGATGCCGAGGAATTGGACGACGCCCTGGAGGACGAGTTTCCCTTCTCGGTTTCCCTGGAGTGGGGATATCTGACGGCTCGTTTGGACGACCTGGGAACCGGCCTCCGGGTTTCCTCCATGCTCCATTTGCCCGGTCTGCGACAGATGGGTCTGCTCGACGAGGCGCTGGGCATAGCGTGGAAAGATGGCTTCTCGGTGCGCGGGTTCGCCGTGGACGGCACGGAGAGCCTCGGAGACGTGTACCTCATCGTTTCCCGGGAGAGTCTCGGGTTGGCCGAGAAGGAGCTCGTCGAAAAACTTGAACGTGTTACATCGCAGTTGGTACATTATGAAAGGCAGGTGCGGGAGACCCTCCTGGGATCCCGGAAAGGCGAAACGGAAGATGCCGTGTACCGCGCCATGGGCATATTGGCGTATTCGCGGTGTCTATCACGGACGGAAACGTTTAGATTACTTTCGTGGCTACGACTGGGTGTAGCACTGGGCATGGCCCGGGAGATAACATTGGCACAGGCAACATCGTTGTTCTTCCTCACGCAGCGTTCTCATGTCGTGGACCTACTTGTCGCGGAGGGCATGGCGGATACACAGGAGAACGAAGATGAGCAGCGAGCGGTACTGCTGAGGCGGTACCTCGAGTCACGGCGCTGACTCAGGGAGGATAGAATGTTCAAGGGATTAACGCAGCGGGCACAGAAGGTTCTGACCATACTGGCCCAGGATGAGGCAAAACGCTTCCACTCCGATCAGCTGCTGCCGGAGCATATCGTGCTGGCTCTTCTCAAAGAGGGGGGCGGCTTGGGATACAAGGCCCTCGAGAAGGTTATGGTCGATCCGGCAAAGATGCAGCTCGAGCTCGAAAAGGCTATCCCCAAGAAACGGGGCGGCTTCATTCTCGGAGATGTCCCGCCTTCACCGCGGGGCAAGAAGGTACTCGAGGACTCGGCCGAGGAGGCGCGAAACCTCGGACACGAATATATCGGCACCGAGCATCTGCTACTCGCGTGTCTGCGTGAGCCGAACGGTGAAACGACAAAGTTTCTCGGCAAGCACAATGTGACGATAGAGACACTGAGGGAAGTCATTGCGGAGCTGAGCGGTTCCACGACCACCGGCGGCGGAACCGCATCGTCACGACTTCCGCAACAGAAGAAGAAAATGCAGCAAGGACAACAGAGCGGCAAGAAGTCGACGCCCACCCTGGATGAGTTTGCCCGGGAGCTCACGGAGCTCGCACGGGAGGGCAACCTGGATCCGGTGGTAGGCCGGGACAAAGAGATAGATCGTGTCATTCAGATACTGGCGCGGAGAACCAAGAACAATCCCGTGCTCATCGGGGAGCCGGGAGTCGGAAAGACCGCCATCGTGGAAGGTCTTGCGCAGAAGATCGTCGACGGCTCGGCGCCGGAAGTACTCATCGGCAGGCGCGTGCTCACCCTTGACCTTGCCTCCCTCATTGCAGGGACCAAGTATCGCGGTGAGTTCGAGGAGCGGCTGAAACGGGTGATGAAAGAGATCATCAACGCGGGGAATGTCATCCTGTTCATTGATGAGCTGCATACGATCATCGGTGCCGGCGGCGCCGAAGGTGCCATCGACGCATCCAATATGCTCAAGCCGGCGCTCTCCCGGGGTGAGATCCAGTGCGTCGGCGCGACGACGCTGAACGAGTATAAGAAGTATATCGAAAAGGACGCGGCTCTCGAGCGGCGGTTCCAGACGATCTTTGTCGATGAGCCGTCCATCGAAGAGACCATCGAGATCCTCAAGGGGATCAAGCAACGGTACGAGGACCACCATAACGTGTCCTTTACCCCCGGGGCGCTGGAGATTGCGGCGCTGCTCTCCAGGCGCTACGTTCCCGATCGGTTCCTGCCGGACAAAGCCATCGACCTGATGGACGAGGCCGGGTCGCGGAAGCGCATCCACAACAGCGTCCGGCCCACGGAGCTTGCGGATCTGGAGCGCGAGATCGAGCGGCTGAATCAGGAGAAGCTGTCGCTGGTGAACTCCCAGAATTACGAGCGGGCAGCCGCCGTGCGGGATGAGGTGCGTCAGCTCAAGGAACGGGTCGAGGAGCTGAAAAACCAATGGAAGGTCACGCTGAAGACCGAGCAGAATGTGGTGGATTCCGACGACATTCAGTATGTCCTGTCCGACATCACCGGCATTCCGCTGGCGCGCATCGCGCAGAGCGAGCAGGAGAAACTCCTGAAGATCGAAGAGGAGCTGCACAAGTCCGTAGTTGGACAGGACGACGCGATCGCGGCGGTCGCCTCCTCCATTCGACGCTCCCGCACGGGCTTGAGCGCGCCGGAGCGGCCGATGGGCTCGTTCATCTTCCTCGGGCCCACCGGGGTCGGCAAAACGCTGCTTGCAAAGAGCCTCGCGGAGTTCATGTTCGGCAGCGCGGAGGCACTTGTACGGCTCGATATGTCGGACTTCATGGAAAAGCACAACGTCTCCCGCCTGGTGGGAGCCCCGCCCGGCTACGTGGGCTACGACGAGGGCGGTCTCCTCACGGAGAAGATCCGCCGCAAGCCCTACAGCGTCATCCTCCTCGATGAGATCGAGAAGGCCCATCCGGACGTGTTCAACATCCTGCTGCAGGTGCTCGAAGAGGGCCAGCTGCAGGACAACCTCGGCCACACGGTGTCGTTCCGTAATACCATACTGATCATGACCTCCAATGCCGGGGCGCGGGAGATCTCACGGGACTCGATGGTCGGGTTCCAGACCGACGAGGACATGATGGACTACCGAGAGATCAAGTCCTCGGCAATGAACGAGCTCAAGCGCTTGTTCCGGCCGGAGTTCCTGAACCGTGTCGACGAGACCGTCGTCTTCCACAGTCTGCAGGAGCAAGAGGTCAAGAAGATACTCGATATCCTGCTTGCGGAGGTGCAGAACCGCCTGGCCGAAAAGGAGATCGTGCTCGAGGTCACCAAGAAGGCCAAGGAGTATCTCATACAATCGGGCTTCGACGTGAAGTTCGGCGCGCGTCCGTTGCGCCGGACCATCCAGAAAGATGTGGAGGACCCCTTGTCAATGGAGATCCTTCGCGGCAGGTTCGGTGAAGGCAGCCACGTCGTGGTGAGCATCCGAAACGGCCGGATCCATTTCCGTGCGAAGTCGAAGAAGAAGAAAGAGGCTCAGGTACCGGTAGCCGCCAACTGAGTCAAGGGCCTGCCGGTGCGGGCCCGTCACGGTTGAGGTCGCCCACGAAGTCGTCCCTGAGTCCCGATGTTCTCACCTTTCTCGCTAGACCATATTGGTCACGCCGGCCACCTGCAGGGGTTCCTTCGCTAGTTCCGCCGGCGCAGCAAACGTGACGAGTTGCCGAGAATACCGAGGTCCGGGAGGGACTGAACGGCGGCGGCGAGAACGGGGGGCAGCATCCCCAGTGCGGCCAGCGTCAGCCCCGCAAGGTTGTAGACGGCGGTGAACCCGATGTTCCCGCGTACAACGCGCATGGTCCGTGCGGCCACGGAGAACACCTGCGGAACGAGGCTCCAATCGTCCCGCAATAGCGCTACGTCGGCGGCCTCGACCGCCACGTCCGTTCCCGCGGCTCCCATCGCGATACCGACGTCGGCCTGCGCAAGGGCGGGCGCGTCGTTTATGCCGTCTCCCACCATCACAACCGTGTGCCCCCGTTGCTGATACTCCCGGACGATACGGATCTTGTCCTCCGGCAGCAGCCGTGCCCGGTAGGAGATACCGAGTGCCCCGGCAAGGAGGGCGGCGCTCTGCTCCGCGTCGCCGGTGAGGAGCTCAACCGTGCGGATTCCGACGGCGCGAACGTCGGATACGGCTTTGGGAACCTCCGGCCGCAGGCGGTCGGCGACGGCAATGTAGCCGCACGGCTCGCCGTCGCGGTAGACCTCTACCACGGTCGCCCCTTCTCGTTGCAAAGCGCCGACCGTCGGGGAGTCCGCGGAGCTACGCACCACGTCGACCGTGGAGCCGTTAAGGGTCGCGCGGATTCCGTGCCCCGGCATCGCCTCGAAGTCCTCGGGGCGCGCAAGTTCTAGGTTGCGCTCCAAGGCTTCCTCCCGCAGACATCCCGCGATCGGATGCTCCGAATACCCCTCGGCGGAGGCGGCAAGTCGCAACAGCGCTTCCTCTTCCATGCCGTTTGCCGGGACGACGGCGCGGACCCGCGGTTTCCCGAGGGTCAGGGTGCCGGTCTTGTCGACCACAAGCACGTCGGCCCGCGCCAGCGCTTCGATGTATTTCCCGCCTTTTATGAGGATCCCGCGCCGAGCTGCGGCGCCGACTGAAGCGAGCATGGCGATGGGTGTTGCGAGGGCGAAGGCGCAGGAGCAGGCAACCACGAGCACCGCGACCGTCGCCTGAATGCTGCCGCCGAGCAGGAAGGTGAGCGCGGCCATCCCGGCGACTACCGGCAGATAGTAGCCGGAGAACCGATCCGCGAGGCGCTGGACATGGCTGCGATTGGCCTCCGCATACTCTACCATGCGAATGACCTTCCCGAAGGTGGACTCCGAACCCAGGCGCTCGGCACGGACCCGCAGAGAGCCGAGCTCAGGAATGGTAGCGGCGAACACGGTCGATCCTTCCGTCGCCTCCACCGGCATGGGCTCCCCAGTTACCGTGGACTGATCAATCGTTGCGTGTCCGGAGACGACGGTTCCGTCGGCGGGTATCCGCTCGCCGGGGCGTACCACCACGATGTCTCCCGGGACTACCCGTGAGACCGGAACCACCACCTCGGTGCCGTCGTGCTCGACGCGGGCCTCGGCCGGAGCAAGCTGCTCGAGGTTTCGTACCGCACCGCGGGCTTTGTCGGTGGTGAACCGCTCGGCGTAGTCACCGAGGCGCATGAAGAACACGACCACCGCGGCCGTGACCCACTCGCCGGCAAGCATGGCCGCAACGGCCCCGACCGACATGAGCGTGTGTGCGAGCACCCTGCCGTGGAGGGCGGCCGTGACTACGTTGCGGAAGATCGGGTAGCCGGCCGCCGCTATCGCGGCAAGAGAGACCGGCCATGGAACCCGTCGGGTGATCGCCTCAGCGACGCCGAGCCACTCGACGACGACGACGATGAACAATACCGCGCCGGCCGACACCCCGAAGAGCGTGAGTGCGCCTCGAGTGAGGGACGCAGCACGGGAGAAACGGTCCTGCGCCGAGACCGAGACCGAGACCTCCGGCGAGGCTGCCTGCTCATCCCCTGAAGTGGGGACCTCATAGCCCGCGTCGGCTACGGCACTGCGGATGCTCTCGAGATCGAGCATCTCCACGCTGTATCTAATAACGGCCTTCTCCGCGCCGAGGAGCACGTCGGCTCCGTCTACGCCCTCCACCCGGGAGACTGCCCGCCGCACGTGTTCGGCGCACTCTGCGCAGTCCATTCCCCTGACCGGAACCTCGATTTCTTTCTGATTATTCATGTCGTGTTTATGGTACTGCGGCGGCAGGGATCAGGAAAAGCCCTCTGCGGTATATGAAAGCTTGTTGCAGGGCGAGTTCGATGGTCGGAGAATCCGACTTGTAGCGGGGCTTCTCGCGTGCTACAGTAAGGGTAGCGTGGCGGTGCTCCACGCCACCTGGGAGGGGAATGGCACGGTCAAGCGCTACTACCTACGACGAAAGCAAGATCAGAACGCTCACCTCGCTCGAGCACATCAGGCTGCGCACGGGAATGTATATCGGCCGTCTCGGAGACGGCACCAGCCTCGATGACGGCATCTACGTTCTGCTGAAAGAGGTCATCGACAACGCCGTCGATGAGTTCATCATGGGCTACGGGGATACGATCCGAATCGTCGTAAACGATGAGCTCGTGAAGGTCCGAGACTACGGGCGCGGAATCCCCCTCGGCAAGGTCGTGGAGTGCGTGTCGGTCATCAACACCGGGGCGAAGTACTCCGACGAGGTCTTTCAATTCTCCGTAGGCCTCAACGGGGTCGGTACCAAAGCGGTCAACGCGCTTTCCTCGCACTTTCGCGTGGTCTCCTTCCGGCAGGGTAAGTATACGGAGGCTGTATTCGCCAGGGGTGAGAAGGTATCGCAGCGCTCGGGAAAGGCTCCGAAAGAGAAAGACGGCACCTACGTGGAGTTCACCCCGGACTCGGAGATCTTCGGGGAGTACCACTACCAGGACGATTTCATCGAGCAGCGGCTGTGGAATTACGCCTGCCTCAACTCCGGCCTTAGCCTGTATCTCGGAAAGAAGAAGTTTCACTCCAAGAACGGGCTCTACGACTTGTTGAAAGCGGAGGTAGGGAACGAGGCCGTATACGAGATCGGACACTATCGGAACAAGCAGCTGGAGTTCGCGTTTACCAGTACCAACAACTACGGAGAAACCCATTTCTCTTTCGTCAACGGCCAGTTTACCTCCGACGGCGGCACGCACCTGAGCGCGTTCCGGGAGGGGCTCCTGAAGGGGGTGAACGAGTTCTATAAGAAAAACTACTCCGGCGTGGACGTGCGGGAAGGCGTTGCCGGGGCGGTGGCGGTGAAGCTGCAGAACCCGGTCTTCGAGAGCCAGACAAAGAACAAGCTCGGCAACACCGAGATCCGCGGCTGGATCGTTTCCGAGGTCAGAGAGGCGGTGAACGATTTTCTGCACAAGAACGCCGACGCCGCCCGCGCGCTCGAAGACAAAATTGTCCGCAACGAAAAGCTGCGCAAGGAGCTGAACGCCGTTCGCAAGGAGGCAAAAGAGGCCGCCAAGAAGGTTGCCCTGAAGATTCCCAACCTCAAGGACTGCAAGTACCATCTGCAGGACGGGGCGAAGGGGCGGAACTCGACCATCTTCATTACCGAGGGACCGTCGGCTGCCGGTTCCATGGTTTCGGCGCGCGACGTGTATCGGCAGGCGATCTTTGCGCTGCGCGGCAAGCCGCAGAACATGTACGCCCGCAAGCGGGCGGACATCTACAAGAACGAAGAGCTCTTCAATATGATGATGGCTCTCGGTATCGAAAACGACGTCGAGAACCTGCGATACGACCGCATCGTCATCGCCACGGACGCCGACCACGACGGCTTTCACATCCGCAACCTGCTTTTGACGTTCTTCCTGAACTACTTCGAAGAGCTTGTGGTGGCAAACCGTATCTTCATCCTCGAGACGCCCCTGTATCGGGTACGGAACAAGAAGGAAACCGTCTACTGCTACTCGGATGCGGAGCGGGTGGCGGCGCTCGAGCGGCTTCCCGGCGCGGAGACCACGCGTTTCAAGGGCCTCGGTGAGATCTCCCCCGCTGAGTTCGGGCAGTTCATCGGCGAGGACATCCGCCTCGTGCCGGTGAACATCAAGTCCATAAAGAACGTGCAGGAAACCCTCGGTTTCTATATGGGGAAGAACACCCCTGAGCGCCGGACGTTCATCATGGAGAACCTGGTCTGATGGCCTACGTCGGCAAGCTCTTCAACGACAACTTCCTCCACTACGCCTCCTACGTCATCAAAGACCGAGCGATCCCGGACGTGGAGGACGGGCTGAAGCCGGTACAGCGGCGTATCCTGCACACCCTCTTCGAGATGGACGACGGCAAGTACCATAAGGTGGCAAACGTCGTAGGCTACGCCATGCGGTACCATCCCCACGGTGACGCCTCCATATACTCCGCGCTGGTCGTGCTTGCAAACAAAGATCTCCTCATCGACAAGCAGGGGAATTTCGGGAATCTCTTCACCGGGGACGAAGCGTCGGCGGCCCGCTACATCGAATGTAAGGTCACCCCGCTGGCGCGGGAGCTGCTCTACAATCCCGAGATCACCGAATTCGAGGATTCCTACGACGGGCGTAACAGAGAGCCTGTGGTATTCCCCGCGAAGGTACCGATCGTGCTCATCCACGGCGCGGAGGGCATCGCCGTGGGGATGTCGACGCGCATCCTGCCGCACAACTTTGCCGAAGTGCTGCGCGCCATGGTGGATTCCCTCGAAGGCCGGGAGGTAGAGCTCTATCCGGACTTTCCCACCGGCGGACTCCTCGATGTTTCCGGATACGAGGACGGTACCGGACGGGTGCTCGTGCGGGCCCGCCTCGACACGAGCGACCCCAAGCGCATCGTCATTCGCGAGCTTCCCGCCGGCTCCACCACGGAGAGCCTCATCGCCTCCATCGAACAGGCGGCGAAACGCGGGAAGGTCAAGATTGCCGGCATTACCGATTACACCTCCGAGGAGGTGGAGATCGAGATCAAGCTTGCCCGCGGCGTGTATGCGAACGACGTCATAGACGCGTTGTATGCCTTCACCGACTGTGAAACGGCAATCTCCGTGAACCCGCTTGTCATCCGTGATAACCGGCCGGAGATCATGCCGGTCGGTGAAATCGTCGCGTATCACGCCGAAAAGCTCGTTTCGGTCCTCAAGCGGGAGCTCGAGCTCGAGCAGCACCAGCTGCGGGAGCGATACCACGCGCGCACCTTAGAGCGCATCTTCGTCGAAGAGCGGATCTACAAGCGCATCGAGGAGATGAAGACCCAGCGCGCGGTCATCGATGCGGTGCTCGAGGGCTTCGAGCCCTTCCGCGCGGAGATCCCCCGGGAGGTAACCGAGGAGGACGTGGAGCGTCTTCTGAAGATCCCCATCCGGCGGATCTCCCTGTACGACATAAACAAGGCCCGGGAGGAAATGGAGCGGATTACCGCCCGGCTCGGGGAGATCGAGCAGCACCTCGGCAACATCATCGGATACACCATCGACTACCTCGGCCGCTTGATCGATCAGGTCGACTCCGATTTTCCCCGGCGCACCAGCCTCACCTCCTTCGAAAAGGTGGACATTCGAGAGGTGGCCGAGCGCGATCTTACTCTGCGATACGACGCGGCAAGCGGATATCTCGGCTACGGCGTTTCCGGGGGGACGGAGCAGTTTCGCGTCTCCGTGTACGACCGGGTGCTCATCATGCAGCGGGACGGCACCTACTACGTGCGTAAGGTGCCGGAGAAGCTCTTCGTGGGGAAGGGCTTGCTGTTCTGCAGCCTCGGCGACAAGGACGAGATAGCGCGTCACACCTTCTCACTGCTCTACAAGAATGCCAAGGGCGAGACGTATCTCAAACGCTTTCGCATCGACGGCTACATCCTCGACCGGGAGTACTCCATGCTTCCCGACGGGGGCAAGATCCTCGACCTCACCACCGACGAGCGCAAAGTGGTACGGCTCACCTACAAGCCCAAGCCCCGGTTGAAGAAGCTCGAGGAAGTCTTCGACCCGCAGGAGCACCTGGTCAAGAGCGTCCGCGCCGCCGGCGCGCGCCTTTCGACGAAGGAGCTGAAGGCGGCCTCCTTCGTGCTCAAGCGACGCACGCGGTGAAGCCGCCCGTCGGGAAGAAGCCCCTGAGGAATCGAGGCCTCTCGAAAAAAGATCTCAAAAAAGAGACCGGCGCGCACACGGCACACCGGTCCCGGGATTTTACAATCGGTTTTGAAGGATGCCCGGGAGATCCCGCGGGCCCGTCGGGGGCTCTAATTCAGAGACCCGAAAGCAGTACGTTTAGAAGCGGCGATCGTTCCGCGGCTTTGCGGGATTGACCTTGAGCTGGCGACCGTCGAACTCCTGTCCGTCGAGTGCGCTTTCCGCAGCCTGAGCCGCCTCTTCAGTGGCCATTTCGACGAAGCCGAAGCCGCGAGAGCGGCCGGTTTCACGGTCGGTAATGACGTTGGCGGAAACGACTTCACCATGCTGGGAGAAGAGGTCGCGGAGCTCATGCTCCTGGGTTTGAAAGTTGAGATTTCCTACGTACAGCTTGCTAGCCATGAACGTTTCTCCTTCTGCGCGAACGCAGACAAATAAAGTTGGTTTCTACGGAATGTGAATCAGCTTTGTCTGTCTTGTCCCAGAAGGGAAACGTAGCAGAACGGCAGTCACCAAATCCGAGAGTTACCGCTTTATACTATGTCGAAACGGTGAAAAGGTCAAGTCGGACGCCGAAAAAATCCGCCGTGAATCAGCCACGCAGCGAAAACCCGGCAACGAGCCGGTGCTTGAATGCGCGTCCTGCATGTCGTCTCCTGATTCGAGTCAATCCAGCTTCGAGCTCAGATCCGCCATCTCCAGCGCTCCCATGGCCGCGTCGAAACCCTTGTTTCCGGCCTTGGTGCCGGCGCGATCCGTGGCCTGCTCCACGGTGTCGGTGGTGAGCACGCCGTAGCTCACCGGCACGCCGGTCTCGAGCGAGACGGCGGCGATACCCTTGCTGACCTCTGCGGCAACGTAGTCGAAATGGGGTGTGTCGCCGCGGATGACCGCCCCGAGGCAGATCACCGCATCGAATCGCCCGCCGCCGGCCGCCCGCTTTGCGACCATGGGAATCTCCCAGGAGCCGGGAACCCGTATGAGCGAGACGTTCTCGTCGTTCCCCCCATGGCGACGGATGCAATCCAGTGCGCCCTCGAGAAGCCGCTCGGTGATGAACGAATTGAACCGGCTGACGACAATGGCGATGCGTTTGTCGACGGCGGTAATTGAGCCTTCGTATACCTTCATTCGTGTACTCCTTGTAGAATGTGTCCGAATTTCAGTGCCTTTGTGCGCAGGTATGCTCGATTGGAGTGGGTAATCCCTACCGAGAGATCCTCCCGGGCGACCACTTCGATTCCCGCGGCCGTGAGGGCGGAGGCTTTTGCCGGATTGTTGGTCAAAAGCCGAACGCGTCGGTAGCCACGCTGCTTCAGGACTGCGGCGGCCGCCCCGAAGCGTCGACCGTCGGCCTGGTGACCGAGCGCCAGGTTTGCCTCCACGGTATCGAGACCTTCGTCCTGCAGCGCATAGGCTCGAATCTTCTCTGCGAGACCGATGCCACGGCCCTCCTGGCGCAGATACACCAGCGCGCCGCCCTCGCGACCTATGCGCGCGAGAGCCGTCTCGAGCTGCGGCCCGCAGTCGCACCGCGCACTGGCGAAGGCCTCTCCGGTGAGACATTCGGAATGGATGCGCACCACGGGTATTCCGTCGCGCC
>JBKHEN010000006.1:0-35615 GCA_046540795.1 Spirochaetaceae bacterium
CGAATACGAAGCCGTATACGAAGAGGTCCTCTCGGCACCGGCCCAGGCACCGGCCTCGGCGGGTGACCGGCAGACGTCCGGATGAAAGCGACGGGGCCCCGACGCGACAATCCGCGCGAGGTTCCGGGGGCGGCGCCTCTCCGACGCTTCAGCGCCGGCGGCTCCGCTTCCGCCGTACTCGCGAGAGCCGGTGCTCGAGCTCCCCGCGGAACGGTGCACTGTGCGGCCACGACAGCATCCGGAGCACGACCTCTTCCGCTTCGGCGGGGTCCCGGAGTCGATGCTCGAGATGCTTGGCAAGCTCGATTCCCGCCGAAACGCTCGGATATCGCGCCAACACCGCCCGCCATACGCCGGCGGCCTCTTCGAAACGACCCGCGTGACGGGCATGTGAGGCGAGCAGCCGAGCGGCTCGGACGCTCTCTTCGGCGGTACGGCTTTCCTCGACCGCTGCCCTGAGAAGATCCAAGGCCTCGCTGCGCCCCATTGCCAGGAGCATTCGCCCGAGCTGGTATCGATCCACCGCCGCGCGCCCTTCCCGATGCTCCGCTGCAGTGTGGGGCTGCGCGAATACCTCTTCCATCGTGACAAGAAGCACTGCGAGGGACTCGATGTCCTGGAGATGATGAGCAAACACGTCCTCCAACCCCGATGTGTCGGCGCTTCGGAGGAAGCGAAAGTAACGTTCCGGCACCTCCGCGCTCGGAAGATCCCGCCCTCGGGTGATACCGAGGACCCCGCGTTCCACGACGGTGAGGCCGCATTGCCCGAGTGATCGTCGCCACAGCCGACGCGTCGGATAGAGCAGGTCGAGCTGTCCGGCAACGGGAGCCTGCATCCTGTTCAGGACGAATCGCGTCTGTAATACGTGAGAATCGAATGCCTTCCCGTTGTACGACACGAGGAGGTCTTCGGGCCGCAGCTCGGCGGCCACTTCTTCGAGAAGGGCCGGCTCATCGGGATAATCGGCCAGGAACAACTGCCGTGTGCGGATGCCCTCCTCCTCGAGACGGGCAAACCCGAGAAGAAACGCCGTCGTCCCGGCTCCCGCGGAAAGCCCGGTTGTCTCCGCATCGAAGAAGACCAGACGTTCCGGGGGCGTTCCCGCCGGCACCACAGCGGGCATTGGATGGACGCGCCCAGACCTCGAGTCGGTATCCACGTTATACACATCCGAAAGCAGCGTATGGAGAGAGGCGGCTTCCGCGGAAGACCGATACGTCGTCCGCGACCACACGCCTTCACGCACTTCCCGCCAGCCCTCCGGCAGGGTGAGGCGCGCTCTCGGGCCCGAGGCGACGTTTTTCCTCTGCGCAGGCCGCGGGTGAGCACGAGTACGCTTGAGTTCTTTCAGGCGGTTGTAGAGGTCCGTGTCCATGTTTCGTGCCACCCCTCGAGAAACGAAAGCACCGATCGCTTGGGATTCTCTATCACCTCTTCTCGCGCGTCATGCGGACCGACACAGGAAGGACACCCTGTCTCGCACGGACACCCATGCACGATCTCCCTGGCCGCCTGGAGGATCCGCGGGGCGTTGTCCACAAAAGTCTCCGCCAGTCCCGTCCCTCCGGGGTACACGTCATAGACGTAGAGACACGGCACCCCGAAATGTGGGTCCCTGATACGCTCAGCAATCCCGATGTCCCGGGGCTCACACAAGAGAAACACCGGCGCGACATTCTTGATCACGGTTCCGAATCGGGCCACCGTGGCGGCCTGTTCCTGCTCCGGCAACCCCGATAGCGCCCCACCGGCGGCGGTATCCCGTCCGAAGAGCAGCGCCACGCTGCGCGTGTGCATCTGCTCTTCCGGCAGCGAGATCTCGCCGTAGCCGACGTTCTCATGGGTGTGGTATCGCAGCTTCTTGAACTTCGCGACCTGCGTCCGCACGAGCACGTCGCCTACGACCGCTTCCACCCCTGCGGCACTGCGACGGAGATCCTCCTCGAGAACCTTTATGTCCCGCTTGACGAGCGCATCGGTGAAGTAGTTGACGTTGGTTTGCTCCACGTAGGCACGGCGGGCGGCCAGGTCGAGTTGACTGACCACGTACTGCTCTCCACGGTGAATATAGATCGCATTGTCAAAGAGCAACTCCTTCGCCGACGGTCGGTCCATCTCCCCTATGACCGCGTGGCGACCGTTGGTCGTGTCCACGATCACCACATTGTCCGAGCCGGCGCTTCGCAGAGATATCTCTTCCGCCGGATAGGCCCGGTCCGCCCAGTAATACGTCCCCCCCGAACGGCGAACGGTACCCTTCTGTTCCAGATACCTCAGATACTCGTCTACCGGAGCCGCAGCAAACGTCTCCCCTTCGGAGAACGGAAGCTCGAACACCGCGCACTTGAGGTGATCGAGGAGGATATACAAGTTGTCGGGGTCAACGAAGCCGGACTCCGGGCTGCGGCCGAAGAAGTACTCCCCGTGGCCCACCATGTACTGGTCGATCGGAGCGGAGGAGGCCACCAGCACCGCCAAAGAGATGTCGCTTCGGCGCCCGGCACGCCCGGCCTGTTGCCACGACGATGAGATGGATCCGGGAAAGCCCGCGAGCACTGCCGCATCGAGGCCTCCGATGTCGATGCCGAGCTCCAACGCGTTGGTGGAGACCACGCCCTGGATCGTCCCTTCCCGGAGGCCCCGTTCCACCGCTCGGCGCTCCTGTGGCAGATATCCGCCGCGGTAGGCCTCTACCCGTATGCGCTCGTTGTCCGAATACACGTTCTCGAGACTCTTGTTGATGTAGGAGGCAATCAACTCGGTCCGCACGCGGGAGCGAGCAAATACGATCGTCTTGACCCCCGCACGCAGCAAGCGCAGTGCTATCTTTTGGGCCTCGTTGACCACCCCCCGTCGAATGCCCTGGACCGAATCCACGAGTGGAGGATTGTAGAGCACGAGGTGTTTTTCCCCTGCGGGGGCGCCGTTGCGATCTATGACAGCCGGCCGCTCACCGAGAACCTGCTCGGCAAGGTCCGCGGGGTTTCCAATGGTCGCAGAGGAGCAGATAAACACGGGATCGGCACCGTAGAAGCGCGCTACTCGCTTCAGCCGCCGTATGACGTTTGTTACGTGAGACCCGAATACCCCCCGGTAGGTATGCAGCTCGTCGATGACCACGTACCTAAGGTTCTTCAAGAAGGTTATCCATTTCGGGTGATTCGGCAGCACCCCGGTGTGTAACATGTCCGGGTTGGAGATGACGATCTGTCCGGTAGCCCGCGCCGAGGCCCGCACCGATTGCGGTGTGTCACCGTCATATGTCGCTACCTTCACCGGCAGGTCACCGTAGAGAATAGACTCCCCGAGCTCGGACTGCTGGTCCTGAGAGAGGGCCTTCGTGGGGAAGAGATACAACGCCCGCGTTTCCGGACGTTCGAGAACCGCCTGCAGAACCGGCAGGTTGTAACACAGGGTCTTGCCCGACGCCGTGGGGGTGACCACGACGACGCTCCGCCCTTCCCGGACCGCGTGGTAGGAGGCGGCCTGGTGACTGTAGAGTCTTTCGACGCCACGGGAGGCAAGCGCGTTTGCGAGTACCGGATGGAGGTCTTGCGGTAAGCCCTCGTAGCTCCCCTCCCGTGGCGGGATGCGCTCCCACCGAGTGACGCAGCGTGCAAAGTCCGGATCGGACCGCAACGCGTCGACGATTAGCTGCAGCTCACTCATACCGTAGGCGCAGTCTATCACACTGCGTCGTTCCGGGGTAGAGGTTTTCCTTGACCGTAGGTAGGGCGCAACCTACAATGAGTTCATATGGTGCGCGTACTATCCATCGTCATGGGCGGCGGCAAGGGCACCCGGCTGTATCCCCTAACCAAAGAGCGGGCGAAACCCGCCGTTCCCTTCGGGGGAAAATACCGGCTGGTCGATATCCCCTTGTCCAACAGCATCAACGCGGGTTTCGTCAGGATCTACGTGCTCACCCAGTTCAATTCTGCGTCCCTCCACCTTCATATTTCCAATACGTACATCTTCGACTCGTTTACCAAGGGCTTTGTGGAAGTGCTGGCCGCCGAGCAAACGTTTGATCATTCCGGCTGGTACGGCGGCACAGCGGATGCCGTGCGGAAGAACTTTGCTCACTTTCGTCCGCAAGAGCCCACGCACTACCTGATCCTCTCCGGTGATCAGCTCTATCGCATGGACCTGCGTGAGTTCTTCGAGCACCATCTTGCATCGGGGGCGGATGTTACGGTTGCGGCTACGCCGGTGGATCGGGAACAGGCCGTCGGCTTCGGTATCCTGCAGGCGGACAAAAAGGGGGGAGTGAGCTCCTTCGTGGAAAAACCCCCGCTCGATGAAAACATCGACCATCTGCGGATCCCCGCGGAGCTCCATCCGAGTTCGGAACAGCGGGCCGCCGGGAAGGAGTACCTTGCCTCCATGGGCATTTACTGCTTCAACGCGGAGGCCATGGAGCGGGCTCTCGACAACACCCTCACGGATTTCGGCAAGGAGATCATCCCCTCGCTCATCGACTCGGCGCGGGTCTCCGCCTACGTATTTGCCGGATTCTGGGAGGATATCGGAACGATCCGCTCCTTCTACGAGACCAACCTGAACCTTGCCGCATTTCAACCGGATTTCAACTTCTACGAGGAAGACAGCCCCATATACACGCATCGTCGTGACCTGCCCGCCTCGAAGTTCAACTCCTGCACGATGAAGCAGGTTCTTGCCGCCGACGGTTCCATCATCACCGATTCCACCATAGAGCGCTCCATCATCGGGATTCGCAGCGTAGTGGAAGAAGGCTGCACCCTCGAAGGGGTGGTGTGTATGGGTGCCGATTACTATGAGCCTGCCGAGAAGAAGCGACAGAACGCCAAGGACGGCATCCCGGACATCGGCATTGGTCGCGGCACGCGCGTCGCGCGAGCCATTATCGACAAAAACGCCCGTATCGGGGAGAACTGCCGTATCGGAGTGGACACCGACTTTCCCGAGGACGGCGATTACCCCACCCACTACGCCCGGGAGGGTATTATCATCATACCGAAGAACGCGGTGATTCCTCCCGGCACCGTGATCTGACCGCCACGCACCGCCGTGGACATCGCGGCACGATCGTGGTCACTTTGAAAGCACACGCTGAAGCTGCGAAATCAGGTTCCGATCCGAGGGAACCAGGTCAAGCTCGGAAAGCTCCTCGAAGGTTACCCACGCGGTAGTCTCGTGCTCGCGCAGAGCAAACGGGGTCTCCGGCAGCCACATCCGGTAGGCTTCCAGGCGGTAAGCGCGGCCGTGGTGAGCAAACGAGCCCGACGCAAGCAGCTCGCCCACTTTCGGCTCCATGCCGAGCTCCTCACGCAATTCCCGCACCAGGGCTTCCTTGGGAGCCTCCCCCGCAGCCGCTTTGCCACCAGGAAACTCCCACCTTCGGCCGTTCGTGCCGCCGGGAAGCCGTTTGGCAACGAAGATGCGGCCGTTCGTCCAGGCTATGCCGGCTACCGAGAGACGCACTACCGGGTCGACCGCATTACAAGAACAGCACCGGATGGAGGAGGAAATGGAGAATCCCAATAAGGATACCGATCGTACCGAATACCGCGCTGTTCTTGCCGAAGATGTTGTCCATCGTGTCGACAAAGGGCGAGCTGACGGTCGATTTGCCCCGGTAGTACTGTAACAGAAGTATCAAGCCGAGCAGCAGTCCCGAGAGCGCCGGCAGAATGTCGCCGACCACCGGTACGTTTCCCTCGGTGACCGACAGCAGCTTGAAAAACCCCACGACAAAGGTAACAATCCCGAGACCGAGACGAAAACCGTCATTCTGCATCAGTTCCTTATTGAATACGGAGCTCAGGTGCAGCTTCTCATCCATTCCGCCCACGGACAAAGCTACGCCTGCAAGCACATTCGTCAGCACCGACAACAAATAGATCTGATACATACCGCTACACCCCGTAGATCTGAATGACTTCGTTCACGATGATACGGTAAATCACAACCGCCGGTCAATCGGCGGCGGCCGCACGCAACGTAAAACTGCGTCCGAGGGCTTCGACGCGGACCTCCACCGGGTTCCCTTCCCCTGCAGCCATCTTCATTCGGTGCTGAAAGAGGCGGGCTTCCCCGTCGACGAGGGGCAGGACGTCCTTGACTTCCCGGACCTCCGACGCGTCGGTCTCCGGAAAGAGAACCGTCAGGATCCCTTCCTCGGAGCGCCGAGGTGCCTGCGCCTCTTCCCGCGCATCGACCCGGACCGTAGCCACGACGTCCTCATCGACGCGCGTCGCCGTCAGGGAGAATCGATATCCGTCTATCGTGCGCGTGGCGTCGCCCCCTGCCAAAAACGCCGCAAAAATAGCATAGAGCATAACGATGATTACAATGTCGATGAAGATGATGGTGAGCGACCGGTTCCCGCCGAACAGCCCACCCCGTCTCCGGGCACGCTCGTCGAAGTGCTTACGGAGTCCCGCCGGCCCGCGGCCATAATACGTCTGTTGCCGCTCACCCATTCGCCTCGGAACCTCGCGCTACGATCCTGTGAGCCCTGCAACCTCCGCGGAGATCTCGCCGAGCAAGTCCTCCGCGAGAAAGTACCCACGGTCCGTCCACAGGCGTTTCCCCAGCCGATCGTGGAGCACGCACCCCGCCCGCGCCGCATCAAAGGGTTCCGCCCCGCGCGCGATGAATGCCGCAATTATTCCCGAAAGCACGTCACCGGCGCCGCCCGTTGCCATGGCCGGGTTCATGCCGTCCACGACGGCGTACCGCCCGTCGGGTGCCGCAATGACGGTAACATGCGATTTGAGACAGATGACCGCATCGAGCTCCCGTGCGGCCACCGGTATCCGCTCGAAGGCGTCCGCGAGAACCTCTCGGCCCTCCGCATCCAGAAGCCGCGCCGCCTCTCCGGCATGCGGCGTGAGCACCCACCGACCGCCGAGGGAAGGCACTCTCCCCTCTCGGCGTAGCTCCGCGAGCACGTTGATCCCGTCCGCATCCAGCACCCCCGGGAGCGCCGAGGAAACGAGGGTGACCAGGTCCTCTTTCCGCGCCGACCCGCGCCCCCAGCCGGGACCCACGAGAAGCGCATGATGGCCCTCGAGCTCCGGGAGCCCTTCCTTCTCCCGCGCCGCGACCATGACGGAGCTGCACTGCGCCGCAACGACCGGGTACACATCCTCATCGACGAAGAGCCGAACCATCCCCGCCGTACTGCGTGCCGCAGCCGTTGCCGAGAGCACTGCGGCTCCCGTAGTTCCCCGTGCCCCGGCAAATACCGCCGGCACGCCGCGACGATGCTTGTAAGCAGCGGGAGATACCGGCGCAACGAGGCGCCGCGCGTCCTCGGCCGTGATGAGCTCACCGCGGAGCTCATCCGCCTCCAGCAGCCGAGGGGGGAAACCGAGGGCGATGCACCTGATCTCCCCACAGGCGGGACGCGCGTCCGGCAGATAGAGACAGCGCTTAGGAAGCCCCATGGTGAGCGTCAGATCCGCCTCCACCAGAGGCGCTCCCCGACGATAGTCGTCGGCGAGACCGCTCGGCACGTCCACTGCCACGGTTACCGCAGCGGAGGCATTGACTGCCTCAACCATCTCCGACAGCGGTGCACGCAGCCCGCCGCGGATACCCGTTCCGGCGATTCCGTCGAAGAGAACGTCCGCATCGCGAATAGCGGATCGGGCCGCCTTGGAATCCTCATTCCACGGCAATATGGTGATCCCGAGCCGCCGCACCACATCGAGATGCAACGCCGCATGCCCTTTGAGCACGTTGTCTACCGCTACCACTGCGATCTCGCCGAGCCGCTCTATGAACGCCTGCCGCGCCATCACCAGCGCATCGCCGCCGTTGTTCCCTTTTCCGACCACAAACACCAGTCGTCGGGGCCGCGCCGCGGCCGGTTCGGGGGAAACGCACCCGCCGCCGGTGCGCCCCGTCAACACCTCTTCCTTCCAGATGGCAAGTCCCTTCTGACCGGCGTTCTCCATGAGGAGTAACCCCGGAATGGCGTATTCCTCCTGTGCCCTGCGGTCGATCTCCTTCATTTCGGGGGATGTTACAAGCTTCATGGTCTACTCCCGGCGTCGGGGCCGAGGCCCATTGCGGCGCGGTCCCGTCCGCGGCTCAATCATCATCCGTACCGATGAGCCGATCACTTCGCCACCACGTCACCTGGGCGTGGTCCTCGAATCCTATGAGAGCCGTAAGAATACCCTCCGGAGAAACGGAAAAATCCTTGTAGAAAACCTCTTCGTCCTCGAGCCGGAGATTCCGCCGGCGCACGACCCGCCCGGAGGTATGCATGATGAGCAGCTGAGTTTGCTCGCCTTCTTCCCGACTCAAGAGGTAAAGGTGATTTCCGGGAGCTGTTCCCACAAAACGGTAGAGGTATTCCACCGTCTCACGGTCGAAGATATTCGCGTCCTCCGCCTGCTGCGTGTTCCGCGGTATGTCGACATAACCTTCGTACTTCCCCGATTCGAGCTCCAGCCAGTAGATACGAGAGACGGTTCTGTTTATGCCGTAACTGGCATCGGTATCGGGATCGTGGCTTTCCTCATAGTAGTCCAGCTTCAGATATAGGCGACGCTGCTCCTGATCCGGGATAATCGTTTCGAGCTGCGGTATCACATCCCCTTCTTCGGGAACCGGCAACTGATCAAGGGACAGCTCTACGTTGTAAAGCGGATTGCCGTCACCGTCGTACCAGAAGACCAGCCACGACTCCATGGTCCGGGTGGTCACCACGATCTCGTCATGAGCGGTGACGAACACGTCCTCGATGAACGGGAACGGCGTACCGCCGACCCCTTCCTGGCCGATGTAATCGAGCAACTTTCCCGAGGGATCGAAACGCAGGAGGATCCGATTCAGGGTGACCCCGAGCTCCTCGTCGAACACGCTGCGCTCATCCGATACCTGATCCTCGGCTACGAGCATCTTCTCCTCGGTGACGGCGATGTCTCCCACCTGAGAAAAGGCGTAATCATGCGCGCGCTTATTGGTGACGGTTTCTTCCCCCGTCCTCGTCTGAAGCATGATCGGGCGCGGATTACTGTCCGGGTCATACCACAGGGTGAGCAGGTCCCCGTAGGAGGTGAACTCCATAACCTTGTTCGACGGTCCGTTGCCAATGTAGACCAGACCGTCACGCATGAAGATACCGGTCTTCTCCGTGCGCGGCCCACCCCCGACTTGGAAGAGGTCTATCTCGTTCTCCGCACGCCCGATGTCGAGCCGAAAGAGCTCCGATCTATCCAATGATCGCACCTGTCCCGGCATGCACCCTGCGAGGAGAATGACGATGGACAACGAGGCACCGGCCGCCGAAAACAATCCGAAAGTCTGCGTCTTCAACGAAAAGCATGGTATCCCCCTGTCCCGACCCTGTCAATCTTGACCGCCAACAGTTAAACAGATACATTTTGCCCATGATTCAAAAGACAATCGAAGCCCTCTTTGGGTCCAAACACGAGAAGGACCTGGAGGAGCTCCTGCCGATTGTCGGGCGCATCAACGAGCGTGAGTCGTGGGCCATGGGCCTCGATGCCACGCAGTTCCCCGAGAAGACTCAGGAATTCAAGCAGCGACTCGCCGGTTCCGAATCTACGGACGATATTCTGCCCGAAGCCTTCGCCCTGGTCCGAGAGGCGGCACGGCGCACCCTCGGTGAGCGGCTCTACGATGTCCAGCTCATCGGCGGGATCGTGCTCCATCAGGGACGCATCATGGAAATGAAAACCGGAGAGGGGAAGACCGTGTCTTCGGTTACCGCGGCGTATCTCAACGCCCTCACCGGTGAAGGTGTCCACGTAGTGACCGTTAACGACTATCTCGCCGAGCGGGATGCCGGCTGGATGGGGCCGGTCTACGAGTATCTCGGCGTTTCGGTGGGACACATCATCGCGGAGATGGACAACGAAAACCGCAAGGAGAATTATGGCAGGGACATTGTCTACGGCACGAACAACGAGTTCGGATTCGATTATCTTCGCGACAACATGCGCTACGAGATTTCGCGCAAGGTGCAACGGGGCCACAACTTCTGCATCATAGACGAGATCGACTCCATCCTGATAGACGAGGCCCGCACCCCGCTCATTATCTCCGGAAAGGCCGAGGACGACGTAAAGAAGTACATCGAGGTCGATCGGATCGTCGGGGAGCTCACCGAGTGTGAAAAGGATCCGGAAACCGGCGATTACCCCGAGGAGCCGGTGGGCGACTACAAGCTCGATGAAAAATCGAGGCGGGTGACCTTCACCGATCAGGGTCTCAACCATCTCGAGGAGGTTCTCGCGCGGCGGAAGATCATAAGCGGCTCGCTGTTCGTGGATGAGAACTTCGAATACATCCATCACGCGACCCAGGCGCTACGCGCGCATCGGTTGTTCCACAATGATCAGCAGTACGTGGTAAGTGACGGGAAAGTGGAAATTGTTGATGAGTTCACCGGCCGCATCCTGCACGGCCGACGTTACTCCGACGGTCTGCACCAGGCCATCGAAGCGAAGGAAGGCATTCCGATCGCACAACGGAACCGGACTCTGGCCACCATCACCTTCCAGAACTTCTTCCGGATGTACAAGAAAATCTCGGGTATGACCGGAACCGCGGAGACCGAGGAAAAGGAGTTCGGCAAGATCTACGGTCTCGACGTGGTCGTCGTCCCGACCAATCGGCCGGTGGTCCGCCGGGACGAGGACGACGTCATCTATTTGACCGAGCAGGACAAGTACGGCGCCATCTGCGATGAGATCGCAGAGGTTTATGAACAGGGCCAGCCGATGCTGGTGGGCACGGTCTCGGTGGAGCGCTCGGAGAAGCTTTCGAAGATGCTTCAGGGTCGCGGCGTGCCCCATGAGGTTTTGAATGCCAAGAACCACGCGCGAGAGGCAATGATCATCGCCGAGGCCGGTGCCAAGGGCGCGGTAACCATCGCCACGAACATGGCCGGTCGCGGAACCGACATTAAGCTCGGCGGCAATCCCGAGTTCCGCGCCAAGAAGCGCGCCGGCACCGAGGCCGAAGAAACGGATCTGGCCGAGGCGCACCGCAGGGAACGGGAAGCATGGCTGCCGCAGTACGAAGAGGTGAAACAGCTCGGTGGACTCTACGTCCTCGGCACCGAGCGGCACGAGGCCAGGCGTATCGACAATCAGCTCCGTGGCCGCTCCGGCCGACAGGGTGACCCGGGGCGCTCGAAGTTCTTTCTCTCCATGGACGACGACCTCATGCGCCTGTTCGGCGGCGGAAAGATCAACCTCCGCTCGATCATGGAGAAGGGCCTGCCGCCGGGAGAGCCCCTGAATCATCCGTGGATCAACAAAAGCATCGAGCGCGCTCAGTCCAAGGTGGAGGAACGCAACTTCGAGATCAGAAAGCATCTGCTCGAGTTCGACGACGTGCTCAACGAACAGCGAAAGACGATTTACGCCCAACGAGATCAGATCCTCACCGACGAGGACCTCATCGAGCGGGTGATGACCACCGCCTCCGACATTGTCGAGGAGAACATCGCCGAGTATCGTCGAACCCGGGGGCAAGAGCGCTCAGTGCTCACGGAGTTTCTGCAATCCCTGCACGACACGCTGCTCTATACGCCCCGGCGCTCGGAGGATGAGCTGGCCGCTCTGGAGCCGGAGGAGCTCAAGCGCAGCCTCCTTGCGGAAATGCGGGCCGATCTGCAGCACAAAGCGGAGATAGCGGGGCACGAGCAGCTCAATACGGCGATCCGTTTCGAGTACCTCCGCAACATCGACTCACGGTGGCAGGATCATCTGGAGAACCTGGAGGCGCTACGGGAGGCGGTATATCTACGCAGCTACGCCCAGCGCAATCCGCTATTGGAGTACAAGCTCGAAGGATTCGAAATCTTCGACGAGCTCATCTACAATATCCGCTCCGCAATCGCCCGCAAGCTCTTCGCCGTACCCGCCGAAGGGTTCCGCACCGCCGGCACACGCCCCGCGGCCCCGGCGACGGAGGGCACCGCACGGCATGCCGGTATGCAGATGATCGGCGCCGGCAGTGGCGGCACTGCCGGCGGAGACGGTGGCCACGCTACCCGCCCGGGCCGGCATGACGGCGGAACCGCCACGGCGACCGCTCCCCAGAAAGCGCAGGTGAAGCGCACGTATCCCAAGGTCGGACGCAACGACCCGTGCCCCTGCGGCAGCGGGAAGAAGTATAAGTACTGTCACGGTCGGTGATGGGGGGAGTCGTTTTCGGACGAATGGAGAAGGACGGTATGACTCCGCGGCTGTGGCGGCTTGAGGTGCCTGCCCACCCTAAGCGGAATTGATTCGAGCCTTCCGCGTATTGCGGAGGCTATCCGGGGATCATCCCAAGGAGTCCCGGGCTTCCTGCTCGGTAGGCTCCGCCGGCGTACTCTCCTTCGGGACCGACGTTTCGCTTGTGTACGCGTTGATCAGCGTGAACAGAGCAAGCATAACGACGATGACAATCGCAAGCTGTCGCATGTACTTCTATCCCTCCCGTTCTCACCCTTCATTCCGTGCGTTTGTCCCGACGAATTTTTTCGAATACAAACATTTTAGCGCAAGTACTCCATCGGGTCTACAAAAGAACCGTCACGAATGATGGAAAAATGAAGATGAGGTCCGGTACTCCTGCCGGTATTCCCCATCTTTCCGATGACCTGTCCCTGACTGACGTACTGCCCTTCGCTGACGGCATAGCTGTCGAGGTGGGCGTAAAGCGTCTGATACCCCCCCGGATGCCGGATGATCATGAACCGTCCGTAATTTCCCGGCTGCGAGCCGATATGCACGACCCGGCCGGCTCGAGCAGCTTTTATCGGTGTTCCCATGCTCGAGGCGACGTCTATCCCGTAGTGCATACGCCGCACGCCGGTAAACGGGTCGTTGCGTATCCCGTACCCGGAGGTGAGCACGCCACGCATAGGATGGAGAAACAGCTCCCCGAGAACCAGCTTCAACTCGCTATCATCCATCCGCCCTTCGGGCACGAACAGCGTATCCCCGGGGCGAATGGAGGAGCTCGTCATGTCGTTTGCATCGAGGAGCGCGTTGACGTCGGTATCATGACGACGGGCTATACCCTCGAGGCTGTCTCCCTGCTTGACGGTGTAGAGGATCCCGTCCCGGCTCGGTATCTCGTAGGTTTCCCCGGCGCGCATCAACCGCACGTCCTCGATCCGGTTGAAGCTGACGATGCTGTCCATGTTGAGGTCGAATCGAAATGCCAGATCGAGCAGGGTGTCCCCGGGCTGTAGCTCGTACTCCTCTACCTCCACCGATTGGAACCGGGAGGTGTCGACCTCTCCCGAATCTCCGATTACCTCGTACCGGTCCGGCGGGTCGAGATACGAGCTCAAGACCTCTTCACGGTCGCCTATCCGGGGCAGGTCGAGATCCGTGGGACGGGTAACCGCGCGGGAAAACGCCAGCGAGGGAGAGAGCAGTACGTTCAGCACGAACAACGTGCAAACCGCCGCGAGCACCACGGCAATGTCCATCCCCGCGAAGTGCCCACCGAGACGTCGGCTCACACGGTCGGCGAGACGATCGGTCATCGCCACTCCGTGGTGCCTGTTCCCGCTGCGCCCGCGGACACGCTCTTCTCCGCTTCTATGATTCCCGGGACGACTCCCCCGCTTTTGTCGACGCCCGCCGCTCCGGCGCAATCCCAGCCCCGGAAGCGCAACCGGTAAACGCACGGGAAAACCGCCGCGCACCGATCGGTCGGAGAGCACGCGACTACTCTCACCGGCGAAGCTCGTATCCCCCGGAAGAATCACCCGTACCGGACGGCGCAGAGGAGACGAGGTATCGACGCTGTGTCTGGTCCGTTTGCGGACCTTTTGGTTTGTCAACGTTTCGACCATATTCTCTTCAGATATCGACAATAATGCAAGCGCGTATTATAGTCGCCCACAGACTTCACCTATGTGGCGCGGCCATGAAGCGTCTTCTGTTCCGCGGCGTATTCGTCGACATTATACTATGGCCCGCGGTGATCGCGGCATGCCTCCTGGCACTGGGGGTCGACGCCGTTTCGGTGCGCGGCCCATCCATGGAACCGGTGTTGCGTGACGGTGAGACGGCATTCGTCAATCGTTTTGCCTACGGGCTGCGACTTCCGGTGGGGTCGGGATATACTGTATTCTGGGATATGCCGTCACCGGGCGATATCGTGGTGTTTCGTCACCCGACGGACGGTCGGATGACGGTCAAGCGCAACGCGCTTGCTGCGGGTACTCCGGTTCGCTTTGAAAACGGCAGACTTTACGCGGCGGGACATTCCTGGCGGGTGAGTCCCGAGGTGCGGCGGCAGCTTGCCGCGGGGGAGCGCATTCCCGAAGATCACGTGTTCCTCGTCGGGACCAACCCGGCCGCTTCGACCGATTCACGCGATTTCGGTGTTCTTCCGGTATCCGATATCTACGGGAGGGTCGTTACGCTCTCCGGTATTCGAGGCATGATTGCCGAATGACTGAATCCGGGCCGAATCGGCGACGGCTGAAAGCATTCTTCATACTACTCGCACTCCTCACGACGGTCGTGGTCTATCGTTATGGGGCGATCATGCTCGACACCCCTACCTCACAGGGGAGCTCCGAGGCCGAGGCCGACGCCGGCCGCGCCGAGCGGGGACCGATCCTCGACCGCAACGGCAGGGTGCTCGCGGTGCAGACGGATCTGGATACGGTAACCGTCTGGACGCCCCACGTCGATGACCCCGCAGGGGTGGCCGCGGAGCTGAGCCGGATCCTGGACACTGATGAAGACGAGCTACGGGAGCGGATTCAGAGTGCTTCGGGCTATTTGGTGGTTCGCCGCACGATTTCGCCCTCACAGAGCGAGGCCGTGGAGGCGGCCATGGATGAGGGAGAACTGCCGGGAGTGCGTCTGGAGCCGGACGTGGGACGGAGTTACCCGGAGCGGGAGCTGGCTTCGCACGTTCTCGGCTACGTGGGACGCGGCAATCGCGGCCTCGAAGGCATCGAGCATTCCATGAACGAGCACCTGCAGCCCGCCTCCGAGGATAGCGAGTACGGAAATCAGGTCTTTCTCACCATAGACGTGAACATTCAGCACGAGTTGGAACGTCTGGCGCGGGAAGCGCGGGATCGCCACGAGGCGAATTCCGTGATGCTTCTTGCCATGGACGCGGACTCCGGAGAGGTGCTCGGCTATGCCTCCCGACCCGGCTTCGATCCCAATCGCTATCAGGAGTACACGAGTGAGGAACGCCGCAACCGGCCCATTTCCTACGTCTATGAGCCGGGGTCGGTGTTCAAGATCTTCTCGGTGGCGTCCTTCCTGGAGCTCGGCGGCGTGGAGTCCGACGATACCTTCAACACCAGCGGCGGGTATCATGACCGACGTGCGGACTTTCGCATTCACGACCTGGGAGACTACGGCGAGATTTCCACTGCCGGCATTCTCAAGTATTCCAGCAACGTGGGCGCAGCCTACGCCTCCGAAACGGTCAATGAGGACTCCTTCTACCACATGGTAAAGCTCTTCGGATTCGGCGAAGAAACCGGAATCGAGTTCAGCGGAGAGGGGCGGGCACTGCTGCGTCGACCCTCGCAGTGGTCCGGCCGCACAAAGGCGACGATCGCGATCGGTCAGGAAATCGGGGTAACCGCCATGCAGATGGTGACGGCCGCCACGGCCCTGGCAAACGACGGCATTCTTCTCCGCCCGCATGTCGTGCGCAAGATCGTTTCCCCCGGCGGGAAGGTGCTCGAGAGCTTTGGACGCGAACCGGTGCGCGAGGTTATCTCCCCGGCGACGGCACGCGCGATACGTGGTGCGATGCAGGAGGCAACCGAGCCGGACGGAACCGCTCGCAGAATCCGGGTGGACGGCGTTGATATCGCGGCAAAAACGGGTACCGCGGAGATTTTCGACCTCGGTTTCGGGAGCTATTCCGCAGACCGGTTTGTCGCCTCCACTCTTGCCATGTTCCCGGCGGAGGCGCCGGAGGTCATCCTCTATCTTGTCATCGATCAACCTCAGGAGGGGGAGTTTTTCGGCGGGCGCATTGCGGCACCGGTTGCCCGGGAAGCCGTCGAATACCTCGTCGAATACCTAGGCATTCCCACCGGAACCGACGACATCGTCGAGCACGACGGCACCGTGCGCGTCTCGCGGCCGGAGCTGCCGGAGTTCGACGAGACCGTTCCGGACCTCACCGGTCTGCCCAAGCGCACGCTTCTTCCCCTGCTTGCCGAAGAAGACCTCCGCGTACGGATCGAGGGAAACGGATGGGTGGTACGGCAGAGCCCGGCCCCCGGGACACCGATCGAGCCCGGCATGCAGGTGGAGGTCGAGCTCGAATGAGACTGCTCGAGGCAAACGCCGCAGTCCTTCCGGCGGACTCGGCACGGGAGATCCGCTCCGCCGGTGACCCCGCCGCCGCGGTGGAGATCATGGAGACCCCCTCGGGGGAACCGACGGCACGGTACGGGGAGCGCCTCCTTCACCCCCTGCGTAATCCCCGCGAGCGCGCGCTTCGCGCCTTCACGCCGCAGTGGGTGGGGACGCATCCGCTGGTTGTGTTCTTCGGATTCGGCCTGGGCTACGAAGTGGAGGCGTTTCTCTCGCGGGATGAGGCTGAGGCGGCCGTCGTCGTGGAGCCCGACGCGGGGCTGTTTCGAAAGGCGCTCTCGGTGCGCGATGTACGCCCTCTGCTTTCCTCACCGAAGGCCCGGTTCTTCGTTGCGGCCGACGCGGACGCAGTGGCCATGGCCCTGCGCGAGTTCGAAAGGCTCAAGCCCCACCGGCACGTGCTCAACGCCTCCGCCCGGGTACACACGTCCTATTTCGACGCCGTGGACGCGGTGGTACGCGAGGCCGAGCAGCGGGCAAGCATCAACGCGGCGACGCTCAACCGGTTTGGCCGAGTGTGGGTGCGCAATCTGATTCGCAACGCCGGCGTCCTCGAGCACGCATCAGGGGTGAGCCGCCTGTCGGGAGCGCTCTCCCGCTTGCCCGCCCTGCTCTGTGCCGCCGGTCCGAGCCTTGACGAGGCGCTCCCTCACATCGCCGCCCTTGCCGAGCGCACGGTGATAATCGCCGTGGACACGGCGGTAGAGGCGCTGGCTCGCCACGGGGTCGAGCCGGACTTCGCGGTCGTGGTCGATCCGCAGTACTGGAACACCAGGCATCTCGATAGGCTCCGGTTGCACTCCACCATCCTCATCTCCGAGGCGTCGGCTCATCCGCGGGTGTTTCATACCCTTGCCGACTGCCCGACCTACTTGTGCAGCTCGATTTTTCCCCTCGGAGCCGCCCTCGAAGAGGCTGTCGGCAATAAGGGCAAGCTCGGGGCCGGTGGGTCCGTCTCAACCACCGCCTGGGACCTCGCACGCCTGCTCGGAGCCTCACCGGTCTACTGTACGGGACTCGACCTGGGCTTTCCCGGCCGGCGAACCCACGTGCACGGCAGCTTCTTCGAGGAACGAAGCCACCTGCTTGCAACCCGCTTTCGTCCCGCGGAGCAGCAGTCCTTCGAGTACATCCACGACGGCGCACCGTTTGAGGTGGCTGCAAACGACGGGGGCACCGTCCTCAGCGATCGGCGCATGATGATCTACATGTGGTGGTTCTCGAACCAGAGCAAGATCCACCCGCAGGTGGATACCCGCAATCTCTCGGCCCGCGGCGCCGCCGTCGAAGGTATCCCCGCCGTGCCGTTGGCGGAAGCTCTGAAGCTGCCCGCCATTCGCCGAGACCTCGACGCCCGCCTCACACGCCTCCGGGAGGATGCGGCAACGCCGGCGGCGGCCGTGCTCTCGCGTCGGGATTCACCGAGAATGGTCGAACGGATGGAACACCTCGCCGCGGAGCTCGACCGATTTGCCGATATCGCGCGGGAAGGCCTCGAGCTCACACGGGCGCTTCGAAACGGTCGGCGCACCGATATCGCCGTCCTCGACCGGATCGACGCACGGCTTGCCCGTTTCCCGTACAAGGACATCACCGGTTTTCTCATGCAGGACGTCGCCGACTACGTGTGCGACGGCTCTCGAGAGCAGGGCGTCGCCGGTGCCCTCGACAGCGCACGGGCCCTCTACGAGGGGATCATCGAGGCGACGGAATACCATGTACGGCTGCTTCGCCGTTAAAGTTTTCCGTTCCCCGGTCGATAATAAAAACAAAGGGAAACACCTTTTTTACACGTAAAGCGGTATGCGCCGACGTCCAGGCATACCGCTTTTTTTTGTCCTTCACTGCAGCGGTCTCGCATGGCCTCGCATGGCCGGGAAGCGAGCGGCCTTACAGGCGAGCTCTCAGCCCGCTTTCCCGGCAAGCTCGAGGATGAGCTCCACTTCTCCCCGACTGACTTTCATCTGCCGGGCTATCTCGTCGACCTTCCAGCCCTGCCGGGCAAGCTTGATCACGGTCTCCCGAGTGGTTCCGGACGGCGCCCCGCCGCTTTTTCCGGCGCCGGAGCCGCCGCCGTCCTCGCGCAGCAAGGTCCCGAGCAGCTTCACCTGCTCCTGCGCTTCTCTGCCGACTTCCTCGAGCCGCGTTTCGGTTCGGGCAAGCCATTCCCGCGCGGTCTGCAGCTCCTGCATCCGCGACTCTATGTCCGAAAGCGTCTCGTCGAGCTGGGATACCTGTTTCATGGCGTGATCGGCATCCTTCTTGTTCGCCGCGAGATCCCGAACCTGTTTCTGTAGCGACTCCACGCGGTCGGGGAGATTCTTGAGCTCATCATCGAGCGTTTCGAGCCGTTGCTCCATGTCTTCGAGATGCTGAAAGTTCTTATCGACGCCCTCGGCGGTAACGTCGACAATGCTCTTCTTCTTCTCCAGACGCTCGTACCGATCCTCGACTTGCTTCTCCATGTCCTCGAGGTTTCGCAGCTTGGCCTGCACATTCTGGATGGTGTCGTCGGAGGCGGTAAGGTTCTGCAGTTTCGTCTCTACCGCCTGCGACATGCCCATGAGCTTCTTGAAATCGTCCTCGAGAGCGTCTATGCGGCGTTTCTCGGAGAGGAACCGTGACATCTTCTCCGACGCCTCGCTCGACAGCTTGCGGATTTTCGCAAACTGCGCCTGTATCTCCTGCGCCTCCTCCCGCTGAGCTTCCACCTTGGAAAGCTCCGCCTTGAGGTCTTCGATTGTCTCCTGTAAGGAGAGCTTCAGGGAGTCCGCTCGCTCAAAGATCTTTGTCTGCTCCACGAAGTTCTTGGTTCGCTTGTCGATCTCTTCGAGCCGAACCGACAGAATCCGAGCCTCGTCGTCGATACGGCCGAAGAGCTTCTTCTGCATGGCCTCGAACTGCTCGCGGGTATCCTCCACGGTGCTCTTGAACGCCGAGACCCGCTCCTCGCTCTGCTCCGAAATCTCCCGGGCCCGGTCGGTGAGCTGCTCTTCGAGACTGTTGTACTGACGCCGAAACTGCTGGAGAGCTTCCTTGACCTGCGTGTCGAGATCTCCGCGCAGTGAGTTCACCCGCTCGCGCAATGCGGAAAGATCCTCTCTCATGGTATCGCGCTCGGCGGTGAGCTTGCCGAAAAGCTCGTCCTTTTCCTTCTCGTACTCGTTCTGCATCTGCCGCACGGACGCGCGAATGCCGTTCTCGAGTTCGCTAACGCGCCCGGAGACGTTGTCCTCCGCAACCTTGAGGTCGTTCTCCACTTTAGCCTTCCAGACTGCGGTATCCGACTTGGCGTTCTCCACGGTGGTGTTCAGGCCGCTTGCAGCCTCCTCGACCTGGTTTTCGAGCTGCTGAATGCGCCCATGCAGCTCCTTTCCGAGCCGCTGGATCTCTCCGGAGACTTCTTCCGAATGCTTGTCGAACTCCTGCTGAAACTGCCGGTGAGCCCGATCCTTCATTTCCTCGATTTCCTGCCGTGTGCTCTGCTCGAAGGACTCGAGGCGGTTCTCCGAGCCGGCAATGCGGCTGCCTATGGTTTCCTGGTATTGCGACACCTGTTGCTCGAACTTCTCGAACTGGGAGTAGAAGCGGCTCTGTAGCTCACCGAGTTTCGTTCGCAGATCCTCGGTGTAGCTCTGCTCGAGCTCTTCACGTTGCGATTTGTAGCTCTCCGCCAGCTCTTCAATGCGTCCGTCGACTCCCTGCTGCCACTCCACGAGCCTCTGATCCATGGCAATGCTGCGACTCTTGAGATCGCTCAGGAAGTCGTCCTCGAAACCCTGGAGCTTCTCCGACACGTTGTCGTAAGCCCGGCCCTTCAGCTCCTGGATGCCGTTTTCGAGTTCCTGCATCTCCGCACGAATGCCGTCCATCACGCGTCGGGATTCCTCCCTATCCTCGCGCCGCCGCTCCTCCATTTCATGGCCGAAGCTGTCGAACTCCTCCTTGACCCGCGTCTCCGTAGCTCCCATGGCATCCCGCAGCGCGGATTCCAGATTATCGAGATCCGTGTTTACCTGCTCGAGCTTATTGAAGCGATAGGTGATCTGCTCTTCGTAGTCCGTGAGACGCTTCTCGACATCCGTGAGCACCCGCTGTTCTACCTGTTCGGTTGCGCCGTTGAGCTCGGCTGAGAGCTTTGTGCGGGCCTGTTCGATTTCCTCCCGGAACTCCTCCCCGCGAGAGGACAGCTCCGTGCGGAGCGTCTCGAGCTGCTCGGCATAACCGCCACGCAGCCGTTCCACTTCCGTTAGCCGCTCACCGAACTGTTGCTCGAGCTCTTCGAGCCGGTTCCCGAGATCCGCGGTGACCCGTTCCTGTTCGCTCTTCCAACCTTCCGCTGAAGTACGGACTTCCTCCACGGAACGCTCCACCTCCCCGCGGAGCTCGGTCAAGTTGCTCTGAGCAAGCTCCTTGACCTGTGTGCCGACTTCTCGGAAACGCGTTTGGATGTGCTCACGAATCTTCTCCAGAGCCGCATGCTCGAGCTTCTCACCCCGCGCAGCCGCCGCCTCGAGGCGCTGCGAGTACTCCGCCTCGACCTCCGCAAACCGCTTGGCAAAGCCCTCTACCGACGAGTTGAACTGGGCGACCTCCGCACGAGTCTGCTCGTGCAGTTCACCATGCAGCCGCCGCATGTCCTCCTCTACGGCACCTGCCAGCTCCTCTCCCCGCTCCCGGGCCCGACCGACCAACTCTTCGAGCTCTCGTACGCGGTTTTCGGCGGTCTCGATATCGTTACGAATCTCTACGACCCGATCGTCGGCGTGCTGAACGGCCCGATCCTGCGCGTTCGCAAGGGCTTCGGCGTTCCGGCGGTCGAACTCCTCTAGGATGTCGGGAATCCGCTCTTCGAGATCCTCCAGCTTCTCCTGTGAGGAACGGATCCGCTTACCGACGGTGTCGATGTACTCCGATTCTTCGCGGATACGGTTGATGTTTTCCTCCGCCTGAGAGGTCATCTTCATCAACTCGTCGAGGGCGGTGTCGTAATCCCCGATGCGATTGCCGATGCGCTCTATTTGAGACGCCCGCTCATTGAGCCCGTCCTCGAGGCTCTGGATTCGATTGAGCACCTCGCGGGCGGCTTTCTGATGCACCTCCAGCTCGATGCCCATGTCCTTGATCTCGGTCATCTTCTCCCCGACGATCTGGTCCAGATCGGCCTGCACGCGTTCCGCATAGCGCTTGACCTTCTCCAGCGAGCGGTTGTTCCGATCCAGCTGCCGGTAGATGGCGAGTATGACAAGAACAATCAATAGGACGATGACATTTCCGACCGAGAATACCATACGTTCCCACTCCCAGTTATATGTTCTCTATCTTATTATATACGACATTTGGACATAGTGCACATGATAACACGGGAATTTTGGGCAGGAAACGGCCGAATCACCGGCAATCCAAGATGTGGTCCGCCAGGCCGGCGTAGGTGTGCACCGTCAGATCCGCCTCCGACTCAGGGTGCGCTACTCTGCTGAAGTGGACGGTCCGCAGTCCCACGGCACGTGCACCGAGTACATCGTAGTAGTAGTTGTTCCCGACGAATATCGTCCGTGCCGCTTCGGTGCCCAACCGCTCGAGGAGCGCCTCGAAGGGCTCGGGGTTGGGCTTGAGATAGCCTACGTCTTCCGAGCTCAGTTCGACGTCCCAGAGGCCGTCCAGCCCGAGGCGTGCAAGCTTGCTCCCGAGCGGGAAGTCACTCAACACGGCCAGCTTCAATCCCGCCCCGCGAAGCCGCTCCAGGGCGGCCCGGACCCCGCAAAAGGTGGGGACCGCCGCGAGAACCCGCTCCGAGCTGCGGTAGATCCGTCGTTCTATCAGGCCTCGGGCTTGCTCGGAGCCGGTTTGCAGCTCATCGGCCAGCATACGGGCCTGCATGTCGTGGAGATCGTCTATCGGACGTATGGCTCGAATCCGGCGGCGAACGCGACGGAAGGCCGGAACCAGTCGGGGTCGCGTGAGGAAAAACGGCACCGAGGCGATATACATCAGGCTGTTCGGGTACAGGGTACCGTCGACGTCGAAGGCAACGCTGTCGAGCTCCATAGATTAGCGTACTTCTTCCCGACGCACGGTCAGCGTGAAGATTCCGGTAGCCGGCGGCGCTCCCTCGGCGGCCTCGAAGGTCCATCCTCGTATCCGGCTCCGGAGTTTTTCCGTCGCCTCCACGTAGCTCGCCCCCTGCTGAAACAGTACGGAGCCGGGGCGAACGTTTCCTCGCTCGTCCACCTCGAATACGACGACGAACGTTGCCCGCGCCGGTACCGAGCCGCCGAAATCCGCGGCATTGAAGAAACCCTCCGGGACCGGCGGCGGATTGGTGAGTTCCCGCGCCCCCGTTCCGACCCATTCGAACTCCGTGTCGTCGCTTGCCGGCTCGGCACTCTCCGCGGAATCCGGCGGTGCGTCAGTATCGCCCTCCCCGGCTTCCGGGTCACCGTCATCTTCCGAAGCCTCGTCCTCCGCGCCCCGGTCGCTACGCTCGAGGGCGGCGGTGACGTCCTGCAGCGTGCGTCTGAAGCCCGGGTCCGTAGCCACACGCTCGGCAAGGTCCTCCACGTCTTCCTCGGCGACCTCTTCGGTGGAGATACCCGCGTCCTCGACGGTACGTCGAGGCTCACTTGCCCAGTCGGGCTTATCGACGTCCGGACGCACCGAATCTCCCTCCGGCGAAAACGTGTCGAACTCCTCGTCCTCCGGCGGACTGCGCCGGTCTCCCGGGGAACGCTCGCGCCCGTGTAACTCCTCCGGGGTGTACTCGTGGGTCTCCTGCTCTTCCGGCTCCTGCTCTTCCGGCTCTTGCTCCGCGGGGGGCTGCTCTTCCGGGGGTGCAGCCGACTCCGGGTCCTCCGGCGGCGACTGCTCGGCGGCGGCCCCCGGTTCCGCCTCCGGCTCCGGTTCCGGTTCCGCCTCCGGTGCAGGGTCCGCCTCCGCCTCCGGCTCCGATGCCGCCTCCGGCTCCCGCTCCGGTTCCGCTTCCGGTTCCGCTTCCGGGACCGTCTCCGTCTCCGGGCCCGAGGGGGACAGCTCCTCCGGCGGCCGCTCCAGGGGCTGCACGGTCACTTCCATCGGCCCGGTGAACTCCGGAAACGGCGCTACCCGCCAATCGCCGAACTCGACGATAAGAAACGCGATCATGTGGATGACAAGGCTCGCCCCCAGGGCCAGCCCGATTCGCTCTTTCTCATGAACCGTCATTCGCTCTGCTCGTCCCGGTCCTCGAGCGTGCTGAGGTTCACCGCCCGAAAGCCGTTATTCCGGAGCCTGTCCAGTACGGTGACCATCAGCTCGTAGGATACCTCCCGATCGGCCTCGATCACCACGCTCCGAAGACCGCCGGCCTCTTCTTCCTCCGGTATCTCCTCCGCAAAATCTGTAAGAACCGCCTCCAGCTCATCCAACTCATGTCGCTCGCGGTTCAGGTATATCTCCTCCTCGTTCACCACGGTGACGACCAGCCGGTTCATCGTGACGGGTTCGGAGGATGAGGAGGAGGGCAGATCGAGGGCAATCCCGGGCGTGGTAATGAAGGTGCTCGAGACCATAAAGAACACTACGAGCTGAAAGATCACATCGATCATGGGGATGAGATCGACCTGAGCTTCGGGCCGCAGGCGCCGCCTAAACTGCATTCTGCTCCCCCTTCAGCAGGAAGACCATCTCGGTGACACGGTTCTCCAGCTGAATGATTCGGTGGTTCACCTTGCTCACCAGAGCGTTGTAGAAGATGATAGCCGGTATCGCCACGATGAGGCCCGCCGCCGTTGTCACCAGCGCTTCCGAGATGCCCTGCGCCAACAACGCGGGATTCCCGCCGGCGGAGGCAAAATCGCCGAGGACACCGAAGGCCCGTATGTTTCCCGTGACCGTGCCGAGAAGACCGAGGAGCGGTGAGATGTGAGCGATGGTGCCGAGAAACGACAGATATCGCTCCATGTGCGGAATCTCGAGATTTGCCGCATCCGTTATTGCCGCCTTGATCGTTTCCTGCGACTGATGGCGCTTATCGATCCCTACCTTCATCAGGTTAGTCACCGGGCTCGGATTGTTCTCACAGATGCTCAGCGCCTCATCGTAGTGTCCCTTCTCCAGGGTCGTACGGAGCCGGTCGATTATCACGCTCTCATCGACGCGAATACGCCGAAAGAACAACAGCCTCTCCACGATGATCACTACAGCGATCACCGAGAGGACGATAATAAGCACGAGGATGAGACCACCCCGGTCAAGCAACGTCAACATCAATACATCTCCTTATCACAAATCAGAGGGAAACTCTCGTCTTGATAACAACCCGGAATCCGGGCTCTATGAACGGGAAGTCGTCGTCCGTCTCCGCGCCGATCCGTGCCCTCCCGTCCTCGAGCATCGGAGCGAGCACATCGAGCACATCCGCGGATATCCGTACGGCCTCGCTCACGTCCCAGTGGCCCGTGAGGTCCAACTCCGGCGTCGTGGGAGCTTCGAAGATCTCTTCGGTTAGATCGGCCCTGAATCCCAGCGTCTCTTCCTGGTTGCGGAGGTCCAAGGAAAGCCGACCCGTGTGGCGGGGTTGATCCGGACCCCGCTCGAGCAGGAGAGAACGCCAACCTGTTTCGAGGCCGAGATATGAGAAATCCCAGCGCAACATGGCCGCCGGCTCCACCGTCAGTCGGTCGACGAGCTCGTACACCGTCTCCCCTTGGTCGGGGCGGTATGCCTCGAGCTCCGCAACGTTTCGCTGCCAGGACACGCGTGTCGAGACTTCCGAGGATATGGGCGTCTCCGGCACGTCGACGAGCACGCCCGCCCGGCCAAACCAGTCCTCACTCCACTCCGGCACGTCTCCGTCCGCGGTCGACGTGGCGAAGGTGGGATAATCCCGCCACCACCGTGAGAAGGACAGCGGCCGCGGCTTCATCCCTGCGTCGAGATTGACCGTCAGCAATTCCACCGGGGTCGCCGTCAGCCGGAAGGAAAACGGCACGTATACGTAGTCCGCGAACGGCCACAGCACCCCTACCTCCGCGTCCGCGGAGAGCTCTCGACCGAGCAGCAGCTCGGCGCCGAGGGCCAGCCCGATCCCCTGCGCAAATCCGTCTTCCGCATCATCGAGGTACCGCAGCAGATAGGAAGCGTCGGCGTAAAAGGTTCCCGGCGCCGTCTCGATGCCGATCCGGGCTCCGGTGTCTATCTCGGTCTCCGCGCCTGCTCCCGCCTCCGAGCCCCCGGGGACGGTCCGCAGGCGCTCGGCATAGGACCCGTTCAACCGCGGAGAGAAGGTGTACCGGTCGGCAAAGGGCACATGGAGCTCGCCGTGCCCGTCGAGGAACCGTGATTTCACCGAGAAGTATGTCGGCTGACCCTGCAGACCGCGCTCATGCTCCACGAAACCCGCCTCCAGCCTGGCCGTGGTGCGCTCCCCGCCCTCGATCCAGCCCGAGAGATCCTCCGTCCGGTCGAAAAAACCGGTTCCCGGCTCCTCGAAATGGTACCCGTCGCGCCCGTCATGGGAGAACTGCAGTCGGAAACGGGGTTGCTCGCCGAGCCGGTACAACGAGAGCGAGCCGAATATGTGCTCCATCGAGCCCACGCCGAGAACCGCGTCACTGTATAGCGAGACGCCGTCGCCGGCGGCGAGGACCGTGTCGCCCTCCCCGCCCGGTTCCGGAACCTCGAAAGCCGCCGGCGAGATGGCGAGCTCCGCCTCCGTGGGAAGTGGAATCGCTATATCGCCGAGCCGCGCTTCCGCCGTCTCCGGCAGCCGCGCACGTACGTGATCGAGCTCCGCCTCCTCTACCTCGAGCAGCACCTCCGGCAGCTTGATTTCCGTCTCTTCCGGGGCCTCCGGGCCCGCGTCGTCATCTCCGCCGCCCCCCGCCTCGGCCTCTTCCCTCTGCCCCTCCTCCTGGGCGGGGAGCACGAACGTGAGACCACACAAGAGCAGAGCCGTCACCGCAAGGAAGCCGCTCACGGGAGATCCGAGCGCGGCGGCGAGCCGTCCGAGCTGCATAGGCATCCTCATCCTTGCTCCTCCTCGAGCAGCAACAGGGCCTCGCCCGTCCATTCGGACTCGGGAAATGCGGACTGAAGCCGCTCCACGATGCTCCGTGCCTCCCCCGCACGATCGGCAAGGAGGCTGGCCTCCGCCGCCCGAAACAGCGCTTCCGCCGTACGGTCCCGGTCGTCCGGGTCCGTCGAGGCGGTGCGCAGAAATGACTCCCGGGCGTCCACGGGCCGAGAGTTCCTCAGATGATACTCACCGAGCAGAAAGTGCGCCTGCGCCGCCGCCTCCGGATCCTCCTCTTCGTATTCGGTCGTCGCTCTCAACAGCGGGATGAGAAGGTTCTCCTGGTCGATTCCGGAACCTCCCTCGCGAATGGAGATCCGTGCAGCCTCGAGAATAGCGCGCCGCCCTTCGGAGGTGGAGGCGCGACGGTTTTGCTCGATGCGCACCCAGACTTCCGCTTCCCGCTCCGACAATCCGCCGATTCGAAGGAGCAGCTCGTCAAGCCGCCGGGGGGCGTTCATGGCCTCGGCCTGCTCCGGGTATCGCGCCACCAGGCGGCTGTAGAGGTTCAGTGCGTGCCGGTAGTCGCCCCGGTCCCGGTGAACTTCCGCGGCCCGCTGCATCGCATCGGGACGAAGGCTGCTTTCACGATGCTCTTCGATGAGTTGTTCCCACAACAGGAGGGCCCCCGACTCCTCGCCGACCTCGTACGCGCTCACACCCCCCCAGTACAGTGCCGGGGCGACGAGCTCCCCGTCGGGATAGCTCGACCGATATGCGGAGAACGCGTCCCTGGCCTCTGCGTAGCGCTCGTCCTCGTACAGCAGCTCCCCGCGGCGATACATGGCTTCCTGCGCCAGACGGCTCTCCGGATAGCGCTCCGCGAGCACACGATATTGCGCTACCGCCTGCTCCAGCCTGCCGCGACGCTCGAGCCCTTCGGCATACTCGAACAGCGCGTCGTCGGCCAGGGGCGAGTCGGGGCGATCCACGTAGATGTTCTGAAACTGCGTGTCGGCTTCCGTATACGCCTCCGTCTCTTTGAGGCTTCTGCCGAGGAGCAACGTGGCCTCCGCCCACACCTGGTCTTCTTCGGTGAGCGACACCGCGGTACGGAGGAACTCGGCGGCCGTCTGTGAGGCAGCCCGATTGAAGGCGCTCCATCCCGCAAGGTAAGCTGCCCGCGCGGCGAACTCATGGTCCTCATCGTAGTCGAGGAGCATCGCAAATAGGTCTTCGGCTTCCCGGTAGCGGGACAGCCGGTAATGGGACCAGCCCTCGTAGTACAACACGAAGGGATACATCAGCTCGAGCTCCGCTCCCTCGGAGGCCGCAACGAACCCCTCCCGCTCTTCGGGCAGGTGCGCAAAGGACTCGAGAGCCGCCTCGTAATCCTTCAGCGCTACATGGGAAAGCCCCTCGATGTATCGTAGCTGATAGTAGACGTCCCGGCGGCGCTCCGGGCCGATCTCCTGTTCTTCGAGAAGATCGCCGGCTCGACGCAACACCTCCTCGTGCCGCCCCCGCTCGAAAAGTAGCTTGGAAAACTCTACCCGCGCGTCCAGATCATCCGGCGAGAGCGCCAAGTAATCCCGGAGGCTCCGGAGGGCCTCCTCCGTACGCCCGAGACGTCGATAGAGGATGCTGCGCAACCACAGCAAGTTCTCCTCGAAGTCACCGGCCCTGCCGGCCCGAATCGTTTCCGAGGCCTGCTCGACGGCCTGCTCGTCGCGCCCGAGACGATAGAGTGCGAAGGCTCTCAGATACTCTCCCTCGGCCCGGAAGTCGCTATCCGGATACTCCTCACGAAACCGGTCGAGGGCTTCGACAGCCGCCTCCGCTTCGTCCAGCTCCAGGTACAGATCCGCCTGTCGCAGGAGGGCCCGGTCCCCGTGCTCGCGGATACCGCGCTCCCGGGCTTCTTCGAGCACCTCGAGCGCATCCTCGCTCCGTCCCTCCCGCTCGTATATCTCCGAGAGATACAGCGGGACGGTCCCCGGTAACTCCGCGTCCTCGAGCTCCCAGACCCGGGTAAGGTAAAGCAGCGCCGTGTCCCGGCGCTCAGCCTCATAGCTTGCAATGCCGACCTGGATCCACAGCTCCCGCAGCACGTCCGTACGCCCCGCGAGCACGCGCTCCGCTTCACGAACAACCTCGCGGGCCGTGTCTTGCCGCCCGAGGCCCTGAGCCAGGTCGTACGCCCGGCGAAACGCCGTCCCGGAGACGGTCGGCCCCGCGTCGGTGAGATCAAGGAACACCTCCAACGCTTCCTCGTCCCGGCCTACGGCCCGGAGAGACTCCGCACCGTATAGCTTCACGTTGCTGCGCCACCGTTCGCTCACCAGCTCGGTATCCACCCCGGCGAAACGCTCCGCCGCCTCCTCGTAGCGTTCTTCTCGTACGTAGAGCGACATAAGGAGCGCGAGGGCATAGGACTCCGACTCCGCAACGTCGACTTCGTCGAACAGCGCCTCCAGCGTGGAGATGGCATGCTCGCGCTCGTTCTGCGCCACCAGTATCAGCGCCCGGTACAGCCGCGCCTGCGGGCGCAGGCTCTCCGCCTCTCCGGAGTCGAGAAACCGCCCGAGCTCCTCCTCCGCATCGGGATAGTCCCCGAGTCGATACAAGGCGACCCCTTTCCAGAACGGCACGAGCGGTAGAAAGCGCGTCGACCGATATCGCGCCTCTATGCGCCTTAGAATCGCGAGGGCCGTTTCGTAGCGCTCGAGATGGTACAATGCCACCGCGCGCCTGAATTGCGCGTCGGGAACGTACTCCGAAAACGGAAAGTCACGAACAAGAGTCTCGTATCTCTGTAGCGCGACCTCGTAGTCACCGCTTTGGAACCTGGATTCCGCTTGCTGGAAGACCTCACGAGCCGTCTCCTGAGCAAACGTGGCCGCCGCACACACCATGCAGAGACTCACGAGGAGAGACCGCTTCATACGGGGAGAAAATACCTCACGGACCGCAATTATTCAATTGCCGGCGGTGTGAACCGCTCGTCGGCCCGCGCCCGGACCAGATGGACGTAGGCGCCGTCGTACCGGTCGGCCAGAGAATCCAGCGTGCTTTCCACATTTCGCTCGAGAAGCGTCACCCGAAACCGCCCATTCTCGTCGAAATAGGGGAAGAAAACCGCAATATGTACGTGTTGCCTGAGGACCGGCTCCGTACCGAATTCCTGATTGACCGAGCCGATGTAGAAGTGATCCGGCTCCTCGAGCGCAAGTCCGTAGAGTACCCGCCGGAGCTCTCCCACCGGGTAACCGACATCTTCGACGTACCGCGCGTAGGGCACCCGGCGCACGTCGGCCGCCTCCGGATCGATGTCACTACCCGGACGATCCAGCTCCAGCAGGGCCGCCGCCAGGTTACGTGACCAGTCGAGCCCGAAATAGGGATCGCGCTCTTCTTCCCTGCGGGCGCTCCACCGGTGGCCCCGCGCGTCGAGGTGCTTCTGCTTGAGACGATCGATGCCCAGGTACTCTCCGGTGCGCGGCTCTACAATACCGTCGACAATCCATTTGGCGAAGCCGGAGCAGTTGAATCCGGGTTGATCATCCTGCAGGACCAGGCTTTCGATGGACACGAGCTTTCCGTTCTCATCCATAGCGCCGTCTTCGGCGTCGGGCAGGGACGACAGTGCGTCCCGGGCGCGCTCGGCCATGGCACGCACTTCCTCATAACGAGCCGCGTCCACCTCCGGGAGAAGGTACTCCCAGTCCACGATCGAGTCCGTCATCTCGATAACTGTAGAAAAGGGCGCGAAGAGCAGTCGCTCGAAGGAGGTCGAAAGTGCGATGTTGCTATACAGGCGCTCCCCCGCTGCATGGATCTCCATACGCACGCGGTCCCCGTCCGGAAAGAGACGAGCAAAGAAACCGGGATCGGTTTGTAGAAATACCTTGATTTGCGAGAAGGAGCCGTCGTCCATGTTGCGCCGGACGATATAGTTCCCCGCTCCGAACTCCGGATATCCGTCGTTGCGATCCGACGCCGGGACCTCGTTTAGAAACAGCAAATAAAAGTGCTCGTCGCCGGTGCGTACCTCGTACTTCACCCGGGTGTCGCTTACGTTCTGCCTGAAAACCTGCTCCCGCGGTCGCTCGAGCACCTCCTGTTTAGGGGCGAGAACCTCCTCCCGCATGTACGTACGAACGTCGGCGGTTTCCGGAATACGATCCTCCGGACTCCGCTCGCGGGGCAAGGCGTGCAGCGACACCGACACCGCTACGAGAGACAGCAGAAAGACCGGAATCCGCCGTATCGACGTACCACCAGAGATCACTGTCATTCGCTCCCGGAGACCGCCGCCTCTGCTTCGAAAACGAGGCCTCCGCCGGCCGTACGAAGCACCGCGGCGGCGTTGAATCGTCCGCTTATCGCCTCCACCTCTAATATATCGTCATTCTCCTCCGTTGCCATGATTCGCATCCGGTTCCGTACCACAACGGCTCCCCGGAGAAACGCCTGCGCCCGATCTCTGTCGATCAGCATCTCACCGGACGTGTGCGGAGCCCCTCTCTGCGTCCCGACATGCCGACCGAACGTCTTGATCGATGCCGCCGCACCCGCGACGAGGTGGTGGGCGATGAACTCCTCGTCCGGAACACGCGGGTCCGCGTTCACAGGCGGGACGATCAGGGCCGGCAGGCGCCGGACGCTCTCCCCCTGTTTGCCGTCGGCGGCCACGGGAGCAGGCAGGGCGACCTGCGCAATCGCCGTGAAGAGGGGCAGTCGGTAGGTCCGCATCTCCCCCTGCGGGTCAACGAGGAGGCGGCCGGCAGGGTCCGTTCGAGGAAAGGCCGGCTCTTCGTAAACCTGCACCCGCTCCGCCGACAGACCGTAGTGGCGGCGGCGGGCAAGATGCTCCCGGAGCATCTGCACCGCCGCGGGCGCCGCTCCGATCCGCCATACCGGCACCTGCGAGAACCGTTCCACCGCCCCTGCAAGGGACCGCCCGATCCGATCGATGACCGTCTCCCCGCCGCACCCGCGCAACGGCATCAGCCCGGGGTATGTACCGGCATCGTCGGTGGAAGGCGCGGGAGCGGGACTCATCACCAGAAGCGGCTCCTCCCTCAACCGTGCCCGGACCTCTTCCACGTCGACGTGCTGGCCCCGGCGCCGCCTGAAGGGGCGGACGGAAGCCCCCTCGGTATTCCCCCCGGAACCGGTCGAGCCCTCCGTTAGCACCTCACGGAGCAGGTGCCACGCGGTGCGGGCGGGCTCCGTTCCGAGGTGACGGATCTGCCGGCCGAGGGCGTAGCGGGTCCCAACCGACAGGCGCGGGGCGAGCGCCGATAGGACGGGCCGTGTTTCCGCGATCGGGGAGCTCGACGGGAACACGGATTCCCCTGTCCCGTCGAGCCGAATGCCGAGCCGTCGCCCCGCCACGGAAGAACGCAACAGCTCTCCCCGCAAGGCGTCTATGGCGGCCTTGCGATTCTGCCCGCCTCCCTGCGCCTCTTCCACTAACTTCCGCGAGGCGCCTTCCACCGACATCCGGCGGGTCTGTATGAGGTACTTCAATCGGAACAGCAGTTGTACGTCCCGCAGGGTATACACTCGCCGTCCTGAACGGTCCTTGGCGGGGCTGAGCAGGGCCACGTTGCGTTCCCAGTACCGCAGTACATGCGGCTTCACGCCCAAGGCTGTACAGACCTGTCCGATCAGAAATCGCGTCATGAACGAGGGCCGTGGGACTCACGGAGATCAAGACGTATCGGCACGGCGTTGAAACCGAACTCCTCCCGAATACGGTTAACGATATAGCTCCGGTACGACCCGGGAAAACCGCGAGCCCTGCTTACGAAGAGCACAAACACGAGCGGGTGAGCTTCTACCTGGGTGATGTAGTAGAGCTTTACCCGTTTACCCCGGATGTACGGCGGCGGGGTCTCCTCCGTCCACGCCGCAAGTGCCCGATTCAACTCTCCGGTTCCCACCCGCTTGCGCAACTGCGCGTTCACCCGATAGGCCGTCTCCAACAGCCTCCGGAATCCGCTCTTCTCCACCGCCGAGACCGGCACGATCGGGGCAAAGGAACCAATCGGAAACATGAACCGCAGACGGTCGGTCACGGCATTGAGGGCGTTCGGTATGTGCGACATCAGATCCCATTTACTCAAGACCAGCACCAGGCCTCTGCCGCGCTCGACCACCAGCCGGGCGATCTTCTTGTCCTGCTCCGCAAGCCCCGAATCAGCCTCCACGAGCAGCAGCACCACGTCCGCCTCGGAGATCGAACTCACCGCGCGATTAACGGAGTAGTACTCCACGTCGCTTCGGATGCTCTGCTTCCTGCGCATGCCGGCGGTGTCGAGAATGCGATACCGCGTATCCCGGTAATCAAACTCCCCTTCCACCACGTCTCGGGTCGTGCCCGGTATCTCCGAGACCAGCGAAGCGTCGCGACCGGTGAGGGCGTTTGCCAGAGTCGACTTCCCGGTATTCGGTCTGCCGAGGACGGCGAGTTTGATGAGGCGCTCCTGCTCTGAGGCCGCCTCCCCCGCGGCCGCTTCCTCGTCGCCGGGCTCCCCGACCTCGGCGAGCTCGGACAGGCGCCTCTCTACCAGCGTCGTGAGCTCCTCCACATTGCGGCCGTGCTCCGCCGAAATGGACACCACGTCGGCGAAGCCGTAGCGGTAGAAGTCCCACGCGGCGTGCTCACGTTCTTCGTTGTCGACCTTGTTGACCACCAGGATCACCCGATCCCGCAGCGATGCCAGTCGTTCCAGATAGGTCTCGTCCTCCGGAACGACCGCGGTTACGTCCATCACCAGGAGCAGCAGGTCGGCTTCGTGGGCGATCTCCAGACTCCGTTCCGCCACGATCGGCCCGAACTCCGCGGTATCCTCGGTGTAGCCGCCGGTGTCGAGAAGCCGTATACACCGCTTCCCCAACCACCATTCCGCCTCCACCGCGTCACGGGTTACACCGGGGGTCGGATCGGTTATGGCCCGACGCCGGCGAATGAGGCGGTTGAAGAGCGTGGATTTCCCCACGTTCGGCCGCCCGATCACGGCCACGGTCGGACGAGTCGCCGTTGCCCGAAATGAGGTTTCAGTAGATCTGGACGTCAAATCGCCGCTCCATGAGGTTCTGCACGTACCGGTCGACTTCCTCGAAGGACCTCATGTCCATGACCGTTCCGACGATCTCGCGCGCCTCACTCAGGGCCGTGGAACGGATGATGCGCTTCACCTCCGGGACGACGGAGGCGCTCATGCTGTACTCGTCGAGCCCGAGTCCGAGAAGCACCACGCTTGCCAGCGGATCACCGGCCATCTCCCCGCACATCCCCACCGAAATGCCCGAGGCATGCGCGTTTTCGATGACCCGCCGGATCAACCTCAGTACCCCCGGGTGAAACGGTTCATACAGATACGCTATACGCTCATTTCCCCGATCGACGGCAAGGGTGTACTGTATCAGGTCGTTCGTACCGATGGAAAAGAAATCGACCCGCCGAGCCAGGATGTCCGCCGTCATTGCCGCCGAGGGAACCTCGATCATGATACCCACGGGCACCTTCTCGTCGAAGGGGACGCCTTCGCTGCGCAGTTGCTTCTTCACTTCGTCCAGCACCGCCAGTGCCCGGTTGAGTTCTTCGATCCCGGAGATCATCGGGAACATGATCCGCAGGCGTCCGCGGATCGATGCACGTAGCAGGGCTCGAAGCTGTACTCTGAATATATCGGGACGGGCCAGGCAGAAACGAACCGCCCTCCAGCCCAGGATGGGATTTCGCTCCGGGAAAGAGCCGAGCTGCGGGACCACCTTATCGCCCCCGACGTCTAGGGTCCTTATTGTCACCGGTTTGTCCGCTATCGCTTCGAGAACGTGGCAGTACGCCTCGTACTGCTCCTCCTCGCTCGGCAGCCCGTGGGCCTTCAGGAACAGGAACTCCGAGCGGTAGAGGCCGATGCCGTCGGTGCCGTGGGTCAGCACCGCGTCGACCTCCTCCGGCACTTCGATGTTGGCCATGAGCTTGATGAGCTTGCCGTCGGTGGTCTCGGCGGGGAGCTCATTCAGATCCATGAGCCGTATCTCGTGACGTCGCCATTCCTGTTGCACGCGCAGGTACTTCGCCCGGGTCGGCTCGTCCGGATCCACGATGACCGTGCCGCGGTTGCCGTCGACGATCACGGTCTGGCCGTGCTGTACGGACCGGCTGATGTCGGACAGACCGAGCACCGCCGGTATCTCGAAGGACCGCGCAAGAATGGCGGTGTGGGAGGTCTTTCCGCCGGCGTCGGTAACGATCCCGAGAACGGCGCGTTTGTTCATGGCCACCGCATCGCTCGGCAACAGGTCGTGCGCCACGAGAATCACGTCGGTCTCCAAATCCGCCAACGAGATGCGCTCCCGGTGCATCAGGTGATTCAACACCCGTTTCGACACGTCCCGGATGTCCGCGGTACGTTCACGCAGGTAGTCGTCCTCCGTCGATCCCAGCCGATCGATGAGCTCCTGAATGGCCTTGTAGAGCACCCATTCCACGTTCATGCGCTCGTCCGAGACCCGCCGCTCGACGTCGGAGTGGAACTCCGGGTCCTCGAGCATCATCAGATGGGAATCCAGGAATCCGGCGTTCTTGTTCTTTTCCGCTTCAGCTGCGTGGTCCCGTAACGCTTCGAGCTCCCCTCGGGCTCTGTGTACGGCGGTCCGAAAACGCTCGAGTTCGCTCGTCACCTCTTCGACCTCCACCTCGTACTTCGGGACACGAGGACTATCGTCGAGGTATACGAACGCACTCCCGATGGCGATACCGGGCGACGCCGAAATTCCGTGGAACTCCTGCATGGCCCGTCAACTATAGGGTGATTCTCCAAGGGGTGTCAAATCGGTATGTTCTTCGTATTACTATAGACGTCGCCCGGCGGATGATGGCAGCGGTCTATGCCCTGCCCCGAGGGCCTGCCCTGAGGGCACCCCGGAATTGCGCTCCCACTTCCGCGTAAACAGCCGGCCCGAGCCGGACGATAATGGAAAACGATATGGCACGTCCGAAACGCAAAAAACGAGCGTCGGTTGGGGTCCTCTTCTGGATCGCCTTTCTTCTGTTCGTTGCGGTAGTGTTTCTGTACAACAAGCAGAACATCGAACAGGTACTAGAGAGCACCGGCCTCGTGGAGGTGATTGCCGATCGGGTCGGCGGTTCCGACGGTGAGCGCCCCCGAGTCACCCGAGGTGACGAAGAGCCGGAAGAAACGGAGACCGAGGAGACCGAGGACACCGAGGACACCGAGGAGACCGACGAGGACGTG
>JBKHEN010000007.1:0-34652 GCA_046540795.1 Spirochaetaceae bacterium
GCCGGAGCCGGAGCCGCCTCCGGAGACCCTCGTTGACCTCCGAGGCCAAACGGCCGACAATGCTAAATGGAGCCGGGATGCGCAACGAGGATCTCAAGGAGAACGTCGAACGTCTTTCATCGCGCCTCGAGCGGGTCATCGACACCTTCTCGCGGTTCAAGGCCCGCAAGGCGGGCTCGGGGTCCGAGGTCTCCAGCGGTAACGGCCGAAGCAACGACGGCCACAACGGCCACAACGGCCGCGATGACGGGGTCAGTGAGGACGCGGAGGTGCCGGCGCCGGTAGAGTCCACGACGGACGGGTCGGTAGGCGGAGCCGACTCTGAAGAGGTTACCGAACAGACCCCGGGTGCCGAATCGGCGTCGACTGCCGCCCTTTCCCGGCAACGCACCGTTCTCGGCCCGTCCTCTTCGGAGTCGCTGTTCGAGCGGCTGCTGCAGGAGATCGTCAAGGGAAACCACACGGTTTCGGACCTCGGGCTCTCGGCGGACGACGCGCGGGAACTCCTCGACACGACGCCGGACATTGCCGCGGAAACCGATACCGAGGGCACCGTGCTGCACGTGAATGCGGCGTTCTGCCGGGCCTTCGGGTACCACCGCCTGGCGATGAAGAACGCGTCGTTTCCCGAGCTGTTGAGCGAGGAGTACCGGCGGCCCCTTCTGTCCCATATGGAGCGGGTGGCCGCGACGAGCACGGTTCGTCGTGTCGCGACTCCGGACGACATCGTGCTGTTTCGCGCGCGACACCGAGACGGAAGCTATCTGTCCGTGGAAGCGCTGCTTGCCACGTATATCGATTCTGCGGGGAACCTCCGAGTCGTGCTCGTCATGCGGGACCTCTCGGAGCACAGCAGTCTCCTCGAGGAGCTGCGCAAGAGCAAGGATAACTACGACGCGCTTTCGGAGACGATAACCGAGGCGATCGTGAGGCTGCATGAGAATTTCACCATCCTCTATGCAAACGCTGCCGTGAAGTCCACCTTCGGCTACGCTCCGGAGGAGCTTTGGGGCGAGCACTTTAGAATGCTTTTCCCGCCCGGGGAGTACCAGCGCCACGAAGAGGCGTTCCACAAGTACTTCATTGTGGACGATCAGGATCGGCAACGGGTCGGGCTGCCCGACAGCGTGGAGCTGCTCGGCCTTCACAAGAACCGCGGCATCGCGCCGATGGAGATTTCCTTCGGCAACTCCAAGGAGTTACGCGGGCGCACACTCACCTGTATCATTCGCGACATCACGCGCCGGAAGAACGTCGAGCGCCGTCTGCGCCACCTTGCCTATCACGACCAGCTCACGGGCCTCGGAAACCGGGACCTCTTCAACACCGACGTACAGGACGTGCTCGACAACCTCGAAGCAGCCGGTACCGGGTATGCCGCGGTGATGTTTCTCGACCTCGACGGATTCAAGCAGGTGAACGACACCCTGGGGCACGAAGCGGGGGATACGTTGCTGGTGGAAACCGCCGAGCGGCTGCAGAGCTCGCTTCGGGAGACCGACTCCGTCTATCGCTTCGGAGGCGATGAGTTCGTGGTGGTGCTGAGTTTCATCCATCATCCCCGGGACGCGGCGTTGGTGGCCAACAAGCTCCTTGCCACGGTGCGGCGACCGTTCGACCTGGGGCGGAGTCCCGGAAACAGCCCGGAGGTGGCGGTGGGGGTCAGCATCGGCATTGCCCTTGCCCCGACTCACGGCGCGGATCTCGAAGCCTTGACCAAGGCCGCCGATCTTGCAATGTACAGCGCCAAGGAGGCCGGGAAGAGCCGATTCGCCTTCTACAGCGAGGACCTCAACGCCAAGGCCCTGGAGCAGTGGGAGCTCGAGCAGGGTATCCGGACCGGGCTGGAGCGGGGTGAGTTCTCGCTTCATTATCAGCCTCTCGTGGACTCCGCCGGTTGTATTGAGGGGCTGGAGGCACTTATGCGCTGGGACCATCCGACCAAAGGGTCGATACCTCCCGGGCGCTTTATTCCTATTGCCGAAGAGACGGGACTCATCGTGCCGTTGGGAAACTGGGTGCTGGAGACGGCGTTTCGGGATCTGCGCAGTTGGAACGACGCAGGTTACCCGGACCTGTACGTCTCGATCAATCTCTCGCCCCGACAGTTCGAGCAGAAGGACCTGGTAGAGACGATCGGCCGCGCCCTCGATCGCACCGCGGCCCCGGCGGCCAACGTGAAGATCGAGATCACCGAGACGTGCATCATGGCTGCGCCGGAGGAGGCGACGGAGAAGATGCGGGACCTCAAGCAGCGCTATCCGGGGCTTACCATCGCCATCGATGATTTCGGCACCGGCTATTCCTCGCTGAGCTATCTCTCGAACCTTCCCGCCGATATCATCAAGATAGACCTGTCGTTTGTAGCGAATCTCTTTGCCGGCGGAAATCAGAAGATCATAAACGCCATCATCGGGCTAGCCCACTCCCTCGGGCTCGAGGTGGTCGCCGAAGGCGTGGAGTCGGGCGACCAGTGGGAGTACTTTCGTGCCCGCTCCTGCCGCACCCTGCAGGGCTTTCACTTCAACCGGCCGGTGCCGCGGCAGGAGGTGCCGCAGCTGCTCGAGAAGCGCTATCTTGCCGCCCCCGGGAAGTAGTGCCTCCCGTAATACCGGAGGCGGAGGACCGATGCGCCGAAACAACGCCCGCCGAGACCCCGGGTGAGGAAACGACGGCCTCCGATCCGCGGGCCGGCGACGCGCTACCGGAATAGGCGTTCCGCCACTTCGGCAACCGCCCCGTCGCCGGCGGAGCGCTCGGTCACCAAGTCGGCGGCAGCTTTGACCTCGTCGCGAGCGTTCGCTACGGCGACACCGACCGCCGCATCGCGGAGCATCTCGATGTCGTTTATGCTGTCACCTACCGCTACGATCTCGCTCGGTGACACGCCGAGGGTCTCGGCGAGCGCGAGCATGGCCCGGCCCTTATTCACCGCCGGGTTGAGTACCTCGAGATAGACAGGTTTCGAGATAGCGGCGTACCAGCGGCCGTCGCCGATTCGCCGAAGCGTCGCGAGATGGGCGGGAAGCTTCTCCGCCGGTCCTTGCAGCAGCAGCTTCGGCGAGGGCTCATCGATTGCCTTCTCGAGGGGCGAGACGATCCGGTGGGGCAGATCGGTCGTCTCGGTATAGGCCTCCGCCCGGGGGTCCGCGTGTTCGACGAAGAACTCGTCGTCGTGATAGTACTGGGCGAGCAGGTCGTGCTCCCGGGCGTAACGGACGATCTCCCGACATACCTCGAGGTCGACACCCTGGCGGGTGACCTCTCGGCCTGTCTCTACCTCCCGCACGATTGCGCCGTTGTAGGAGATGACATAGTGGCAACGGTCGGTATCGAGGATCTCACGGGCGATGCGCACCATATTCGGGGTGGGTCGACCGGAGCAGAGTACCACATGTACCCCCTCGCGATCGAGTCTGCGCAGGGCGGATACGTTATCCTCGGGGATGCGGAGGACGGTGTCGAAGAGCGTGTCGTCGAGGTCGAGAGCTATGAAGCGATACATGGCCTCGTACAATACGGTATTCCGCGGGGAGAATCAAACCGCACCGGAGCCCCCGGATGGACCCCGCCGGACCGGCACCTACTCACGCGGCGAGCTCATGGGCCACGCGTACCACTTCCGGCAGCAGCTGTTTCTTCCGGGAGAGCACGCCGGGCAGCCGATACATGCGCTCATCGACCTTCGGATACACGAGCCGTCTGTCTCCTTCGGAATAGCCGTTGGTAAGGAGCAGGCTGTCGCCCTTTACCACGTCGGTTATCATGAGCATGGTCCAGCTGAGCCCCTGTTCCCGGGCGGTATCCTCGAGCGCCTCCTTGATCCTCTCGGTGTAGGAGTGCGTATCGAGGAGCGTGGTGACCTCGGCTTGCCCGATGCCGATGCGCAAACCGTTCTCCTCATAGACCTTGAAATCGGCGGTGACGACCTCGTGGGGATCCCGTTCCTGCAACGCCTTGAGTCGGGAAAACATACGCCGCGTCTGTTCGTCCCGAGTGAGCCCGGTGAGCTGTTCGAGTGACTCGATGGCGAGGCGGTCGATTTCGGTAGCGGTGGGGGACTGCAGGTTCACGGTGTCCGAAAGAATACCCGCGAGAAGCAGGATGGCTACGTCTGCGGGAATTTCCACCCCGTGACTGCGGTACTCCTGCCAGACCATGGTGCAGGTGCTGCCGACGGGCCGGGTTCGTACGGAGATGGGTTCGGTCGTCTTCGGAGCGTCGAGGCGATGATGGTCGATGATCTCGAGCACCCGCGCGTACTCCGCCCCCTCGACCGCCTGGTCGAGCTCGTTGTGATCGACAAGGATCAGAGTCGGGCGCGGCCGCTCGATGAACGACCGGCGGGTAACCATCCCGAGGAAGCGCCCCTCGCGAAAGACGGGAAACCCCCGATAGTCGGAGCCGAGGAGCCGCCCCTTGGCTTCGTCAAAGGGGGTCGTGTCCTCGAGGCGCGGGACCGAGCGGTCGGTGACCATGCCGACCTCCGAGCTCAGGCGCAGCAGCCGGATCGACTCCGCGGTGTCGGTTTCGGAGAGGTATACGGTGCCGGAATAGCCGGAAAAGTCGATCTCGAGCTCCGACTCCCCTTCGAGGCCGGTAATAACGATGGCCGGGAAGTCCCGCTCCGCGGCATAGCGCAGAATCTCCGGTCGGTTGCCCACGATGAGGAGAGGTGGCCGCGAGAGCCGCTGCATCCGTTCGAAGGAGCGTTGTACCGGCATGGCGCCGATGGCTATGGGGGCGACGAACTCCTCCGGTTCTCCGGTGCGCAGGAAACGTCCGGGGAGCACGCGATCGAAATTGTGAATCCAGAATCGGTATTCGGGACGCTCGCCGGCGTATACCGCCGAGGCGTAGGAGGCAATCTCGTTGACGCCGACCACCCCGGTGAAGGAGCCGTCGCGCTCGCAGACCGGTATGGCACTGATCGTCCGTTCCCGCACCAGCTCGAAGGCGCGAAGCACCGGGTCGTCGGGCGCCAGGCAGAAATCGTAGGGCTTGACGACGTCGGCAACCGTCGGCTCGATACTTTCCACGTGGATGGGCACCGATACTCCGGCCTGCTCATAGACATCCCGAATCTGATCCGCGAGGGCGCCCGAGCGGATGGGAGTGTAGGTGGTTGTCGGATCGACTGCATGTTTGAGACGGGCGTAGGCGGTAGAGGCGCAGGTACAGTCCATGTCCGGGCTTCGGTGTCCGGCGATGAATACCTCAGCCACCGCTGAACTCCGCGGCATCGGCCCGAGACGGCATCGCGCTCTGGGCTCCGATTTCGGTGCAGGTCAGAGCCCCCACCGCGTTGGCGAAGCGCACCGCCTCGTCGACGGTGCGTCCCTCGCCGAGGCCGTACGCAAGCCCGGCGTTGAACGCGTCCCCGGCGGCGGTGGTATCGGCGACCTTCACCGAGAATCCGGGGACGGTGCGGGTACCCCGGTCATCGGTGACGTAGGCGCCGTGGGCTCCCGCCTTGATCACGACGGTTTCGGCTCCGCGATCCCGCAGGATCCGTGCGGCGGCATCGGCGCTCTCGATGTCCGCCACGGTGATACCGGTGAGCTCCCGTGCCTCGTTCTCATTGGGGGTGAGGTAGGTGGCTCCGCGGAGCATCCGCCCGGAGAGGCCCGAGGGCGGTGCCGGGGCAGGATCGAGAATGGTGGCCCCACCGCGACGACGGAATGCCTCCATTGCGTGCTCCACCGTATCAAAGGGAATCTCAAGCTGAAACAGGGCATACTGTGCCGTCGCGATCTGCTCGAGATGGGCATCGATATAGGCGGAATCGACCAACCCGTTGGCGCCCGGAACGATGACGATGGTGTTCTCGCCGGCGCTTTCGACCTCGATGACGGCCACGCCGGTGGAGGTTCGGGGAACGACCTCGACGTCTGCGGTGTCGACCGCTTCCCGACGGAAGGTTTCGAGATAGCTCTGTCCGAAGACGTCGTCTCCGAGCTTTCCGAACATCCGCACGTCGGCGTCCAGTCGAGCCAGGGCAACGGCCTGGTTGGCACCCTTGCCGCCGGGAAAGGTGCCGAAGCCGGCTCCGGTCCGTGTTTCTCCGGGGCGGGGAAAACGGTCCACCCGGGCGACAAGATCCATGTTGATGCTGCCGATGACGCAGAATGCCGGTGCCACGGTGCCTGCTCCTTTCAACGAGCGTGTTGCCCAAGCTTAGCGAATGCGCCGTGGGTCCGACAAGACGTCCCGCGCAGATCGCCGCCTTATCAGTTGACAACGCCGCAGCATGAGGGTACACTGAAAGCAATCGATTGCGCAATACTTTGCGCAATCGATTCGGTCGTGAGCGGCCGAGTACGGCAAGAGGGGGAGATCGTCAGCTTGGCGACCATGAAAGACGTCGCGCGACGCGCCGGCGTATCGGCGTCGACGGTGAGCCACATCATCAACAACACCAGGTACGTCAGCGCCGATCTCACCGAGCGGGTGATGCAGGCGATCGAAGAGCTCGAGTACCGTCCCTACGGTCTTGCCCGGAGTCTGCGGACCAAGCACTCGCACACCCTCGGGGTGCTCATTCCCGACAATACCAACCCCTATTTCGCCGAGGTGGCTCGGCTGTTGGAGGACGAGTGCTTCGATCGCGGCTATAACGTCATCATCTGCAACACCGAACAGGACCCGAAGAAGGAGCTGATCTACCTGCGGCTTCTCACCGAGAAGGCGGCCGACGGCATCGTGTTCGTTTCCACCGGGGACGATGCCGAGGCGATCGACGCGCTCGGCAGACAGCGGATCACTTCCGTACTCGTCGATCGCGACATTCCGGAGCTTGACCTCGACAAGGTCGTCTCGGACAACGAGACCGGCGCCTATGTCGCAACGCGTCACTTGCTCGACCTCCGCCACCGGCGGATAGCGTGTATTGCCGGGCCTTCCGGGATCGCCTCCACCGAAGAACGGCTTTCGGGTTACCGTCGCGCGATGGAGGAAGCCGGTCTCGAGGGACGGGTCCTGTATGGGGATTTCCAGGTCGAAAGCGGCTACCATGCCTTTCGCCGGCTCCGTGCCGAGGGAAGCCTGCCGACGGCGGTCTTTGCATCGAACGATTTGATGGCGATGGGCGTGTTGCACGGGGCGGCGGAGTACGGCATTGCCGTTCCCCGGGAGTTGTCGGTAGTGGGTTTCGACGACATACAGCTCGCCTCCTATGCGGTGCCCTCGCTGACGACGGTGCGGCAGGCGAAGCAACGCATCGTTGCCGAAGCCGTACAGCTGTTGCTCGGTCGTGTCGACGGAGAGATTTCCGGGAATGCGCGCCGCCGCGTTCTGACGCCGGAGCTCGTCGTGCGAAGCTCGAGTGGGCCTCCCAGGGACGGGGCCGACGCCTGCTCCGGTGCCGGAGCAAGAGAAGGAGAGAGTGGATGAAGCGTCACGGTGTTCTGAATCAGCCGTTATCTTCCGTCGTCGCGGGGATGGGGCATACCGACTCCCTGGTGATCGCTGATGCGGGGTTACCTATTCCGCAGGGACCCGAACGGATCGACCTTGCGGTGCGCTGTGGAGTGCCGCCGTTCATAGAGACGTTGAAGGCGCTCCTCGAAGAGCTGGAGGTGGAGCGTGCGGTGGTAGCCCGGGAGACAAAGGAGAAGAGCCCACAGGTGCACGAGGAGATTCGTGCGCTTTTGGGCGCAGTCGAAATTCAGTATGTCGACCACGAGGAGCTGAAGTCACGCACGAGTGACGCGCGAGCGGTCGTGCGAACCGGTGAGTGTACACCGTTTTCGAATGTGATCCTCTATTCGGGAGTGACCTTCTGAACATGGAGCTTACCCTGAACGTTCGATCAATACTGCGGCGGTTCGGCCTCCTGGTAGCGATTCTACTCGTCGGTGCCGTGCTGTCGGCGCTTTCACCGCGGTTCCTCACGGTGCAGAACATCCTCAACCTGCTGCTGCAGGCTACCGTGAACGCAACCATCGCCGCCGGGATGACGCTGGTCATCTTGACCGCAGGGATCGATTTGTCGGTGGGCTCCGTCTTGGCATTGACGGCGGTGTTCACCGCCGACGTCCTGCAGACGGGCGTACCGGTGGTGGTCGGCGCGGCGGCGGGGCTCGGCCTCGGCGCGGTGGTAGGGCTGGTTAACGGGTTGCTTGTTACCGAAGGAAAGATCCCACCGTTCATTGTCACGCTGGGGATGATGACGCTCGCCCGGGGGCTCGCGCTCAGTTACACGGGCGGCCGTCCGGTTACGGGGCTCCCCCGGCCGTTCCTGGCCCTGGGAACCACCGCCGTTTTTGGAATCCCCACGCCGGTTTGGATCGCGGTGATCGTCTACGGGGTCGGGATCTTCATCCTCTCACGAACCACCATCGGACGCTATATATACGCCGTTGGAAACAACGCGACCGCCGCGCGTTTTGCCGGACTGCCGGTGAAGGCGACACAGCTGACGGTTTACGTGATCTCCGGCGCTCTCGCCGCACTGGCGGGGATGATCCTCGTGGCGCGGCTGAATTCCGCCCAGCCGAGCATGGGAATCCGCTACGAGCTCGACGCGATAGCGGCGGTGGTGGTGGGCGGCGCAGCGTTGACCGGTGGCGAGGGAACGCTCTGGGGTACGGTGCTCGGGGCGCTGATCATGGCGATGATCGCCAACGCGATCAACATTCTCAACGTATCGCCGTTCTACGCACAGGTACTGCAAGGAGGGGTGATACTTGCCGCGCTGCTCTTCCATAGCCTGGCGCGGCGCACGGGACGATGAATCTGAATCGGCTCCGTCGGAGCCGTAACACTACGATGAAGGAGGTAGGAACATGAGACGCATGTCGATTCTCATTGTTGCATTGATGGTGCTGCTTGCAGGACCGCTTTTTGCAGGCGGTCAAGGCGAAGCGGAGGAGGCCGAGGGTCCGGTCCTCGGGCTGTCGGTCTCGACGTTGAATAATCCGTTCTTCGTCACGTTGCGTGACGCAGCGCAAGAAGCCGCTGACGCAGCGGGTGTGGAGCTCGCCGTGGTTGACTCGCAGGACGATTCGGCCCGGGAGGCAAGCAACATACAGGACCTGATTCAGCGGGACGTTGATGCGCTCCTGATCAACCCCACGGACTCGGAGGCGGTGGTGCCCAGCGTTCAACGGGCAAACGATGCCGGGATTCCGGTGTTCACGATCGATCGGGGTGCCGAGGAAGGCGATATCGTCTCCCACATCGCCAGCGACAACGTTGCAGGCGGAGAGATGGCCGCCGAGCATCTGATAGAGCTCATCGGCGGCAGTGGCGAGGTCGTGGAGCTCGAAGGGATTCCCGGCACCTCGGCCGCCCGAGACCGCGGAGAAGGATTCAACAACGTTGTTGATGCGAACGACGACGTAGAGGTCATAGCGCGGCAGACGGCCAACTTCAATCGCAGCGAAGGGCTCAACGTCTTTCAGAACATTCTGCAGGCGGAATCGGAGTTCGACGGCGTGTTCGCCCACAACGACGAGATGATTCTCGGTGCTCTCGAAGCCGCGGAGTCGGCGGATCGGGCCGAGGAAATCTTTTTCGTCGGATTCGATGCAGTGGATGATGCCGTGAAGGCGGTCGAAGAGGAGCGACTCGATGCGACGATTGCTCAGCAGCCGGCCGAAATGGGGCGCATCGGCGTCGAAACGGCGTTGCAGCATCTCGATGGCGAGTCGGTCGATTCAAACATCCCCGTGCCGCTTGAGCTGGTGACAAAAGACAACGTCGGCGAGTTCTAGGCGGCGGTTTCGGTCGACGCGGAGCGAGGCGTTCCGGCGCAGGAGCGTCTCGCTCGCCCGGCGTCGTGTACCCGACGGTTTGGAGAGAGAGTATATGAGCTACGCCCTGCGCATGGAGGGCATACATAAGCGGTTTCCCGGTGTCCACGCGCTTCGTGACGTTACCTTCGAAGTGGAGGCGGGGACCGTGCACGCGCTCGTGGGCGAAAACGGTGCCGGCAAATCCACGCTGATGAAGCTCCTTTCGGGTAGCCTCAGGAAGGACGAGGGACGGATCGAGATCGACGGCGAGGAAGTAGAGCTCGACAGCCCCGCCGAGGCGCAGGCTCGTGGTGTGAGCATGATCTATCAGGAGCTCACCGTCATACCCTTCCGTAGCGTGGCGGCGAACATCCTGCTCGGACGCGAACCGCGCACCGCCGGCGGAATGCTCATCGACTACCGCGAGCTCCATCATCGGGCCGTGCAGCTGCTCGACCGTATCGATGTCCACGTCGATCCCGAGGAGATCGTCGGGCAGCTCTCCATTGCACAGCAGCAGATGGTCGAGGTGGCCAAAGCTCTCTCCCTCGAGGCGAAGATCATTATCATGGACGAGCCCACGAGCTCGCTCACCGATCGGGAAACGGAGACGCTTTTTCGTATCATCCGGGAGCTGAAGCGGCAGGGCATTACGGTCGTGTACATTTCACACCGGCTCGAGGAGGTGTTCGACATCGCCGACCGGGTGACGGTACTCCGAGACGGGCAGAGCGTCCACACCTCCGCGGTCGACGAGACCGATCCCGACGCTGTCGTCCGGTTCATGGTGGGGCGGACCCTCACCGAGTTTTTCCCGAAGCACGAAGCGGAGATCGAGGAGACGATCCTCGAGGTCGACGGGCTCAGCGGACACCGGTTCAACGACGTCTCGTTTTCGCTGCGCAAGGGCGAGATTCTCGGGATTTCGGGACTGGTCGGTGCCGGGCGCTCAGAGATGGCTCGGGCACTGGTGGGAATCGATCGGGCGTCGGCCGGTGAGATTCGATATCTGGGGAAGACGGTAGCGCTCGGTTCGGTACGGGCGATGATGCGCCGCGGCTTCGTCTACGTACCGGAGGATCGGAAAGAGCAGGGGCTGTTCCTGCGCATGACGGTCCGAGATAATCTCACCATCAGTAGTCTCGAGCGTATCTTCACGTTTGGTCTAGTACGCGTGCGCACCATCGTGGAGCTCGCCTCCGAGTATGTCGCACGTCTCCGTATCCAAACCCCGTCGTTGCAGCAACTGGTACGAAACCTCTCCGGCGGTAATCAGCAGAAGGTGATTCTGGCCCGATACCTTGCTCTCGAGCCACGGGTATTGATTCTCGACGAGCCGACTCGGGGTATCGATGTCGGCGCGAAGGCGGAGATCCATGACATCATAGGCAGCCTAGCAGAGCGAGGGGTGAGCATCATCATGATTTCCTCCGAGTTACCGGAGATCGTGGGCGTTGCTGATCGCGTGCTCGTCATGCGTCAGGGACGCGTGGCGGGTGAGCTGCACGGCGGGGAGATTACACAGGACGCCGTCATGCAGAAGGCGGCGGGAGGAACGGCACGGTGAGAAACATAGCTCTGACCGCGGCACGCTACAGCACGGTTCTCATCCTGGTCGGTATCGTCCTGCTCTTCGCGATGGCCTCCGGGCGGTTTCTCAGTACCGGAAATATTCTCAACGTGGTGGAGCAGTCCTCTCTGCTCGGGATCGTGGCCATCGGCGTGACCTTCACCATTATTGCCGGAGGAATCGATCTGTCGGTGGGCTCTCTCGTTGCGCTGTGCGGTGCGCTTGCGGCGGGTTTCACGGCCCGTCTCGGTATGCCGCTTGCCCCGGCACTAGCCCTGGCGGTGCTCGCCGGTGCCGGTCTCGGTCTGGTAAACGGCCTTTTCATTGTAAGAGGGGGCTTGCAGCCCTTCGTTGCTACCCTGGCGATGATGGCCATCGCCCGCGGGCTCACGCTGATATACACCGCCGGGCGGCCGATCTCCGGAATCGGAGAGAGCTTCACGTTTATCGGATCGAACATCGGCCCCGTACCGGTGCCGGCGATAGTATTCGTGGGGATATTCATCGTAAGTCATTTCGTGCTGCAGCGCACGCCCTTCGGGGCCTACGTCTACGCCGTGGGCGGGAACGAGGAGACGGCACGGCTTGCAGGCATCAAGGTGCAGCGCATAAAGTTGGCTACCTACATGATAAGCGGGGCCCTGGCCGCGGTGGGCGGAATCGTGCTTGCCGCCCGACTGTGGAGCGCGCAGCCGCAGGCCGCGTCGGGACTGGAGCTTCAGGCGATAGCGGCTACCGTCCTCGGCGGCGCCTCGCTCATGGGCGGAGCCGGGACCACGTTGGGAACCTTCGCCGGCGCGCTCATTATGGGGGTCCTGGCGAACGGGCTGAATCTCGTGGGCGTCTCCTCGTATATCCAGCAGGTGATTACCGGCACCATTTTCATCCTGGCCGTCATGCTTGATATGTGGACCAAGCGACGCCGACGCGCAGCGGTATCCTAGCAGCCTGTGGCGGAGGCGGCCGCGTGTGTCGTGGCATAAAGCAGTTGACGGCCGGCCGCGGGATGAGCATCGTTTATGTGTGAAAGGCGTACTCGTATCGCTCGGCATCCTGTTCGTTGTTGTCATGGCCGTATTTGTCTTCATTCCTCAAGCACAGGGGGTGGTACTGCCTATGCCGGGAACCGTCGGTGAGCTTGTGCGGGAGTCGGAGGGCAAAGCGCCGGTGGACGGCGTCGTTCACCACGATCTGGTATACAAGCGGGCCCGATTCGGTGGCCATCGCCTCGACCTCTACGAGCCCCTGGGTTCTTTCGAAGGGCGCCGATCTCCCTTGGTGATCTTCTTCCATGGCGGCTCATGGATTCACGGTGACAAGATTACGATCCGGGTGGTCGATCGCTTTCTCGAACGCATGCGGCGGGCCGGCTATTTCGTTGCTTCGGTCAACTACACGACCACGGTGTTCCGGGGGCTCACCGGTCCGGTGGAAAACGCCAAGGCCGCCCTCAGGCGTCTCGGGGAATGGGCCGACGAGTACGGATACGATCGACACAATATCGGGTTATACGGGGTTTCCGCAGGTGGACATGTGGCGCTGATGGCCGCCTCGACCATGGATGAACGGGAGGATTTCTCCCTCGCCTTCGTGTTTGCCGAGTGCGCACCGACCGATCTGGTCGGAATGCGCGACGGCGAGGCGTTCGAGCATTCGGTGGTCTTCCGGGCGTTTCCCGAGAGAAAGCTCCGCAGCCTCAGCCCCATCACCCATGTGAATGACCGGTTGCCGCCGGTCCTTCTGTACCATGGTGGCCGGGATCGCACCGTGGACGTGCGCCAGTCGGAGCGCTACGCCGATGTGCTGCAAGAGGCCGGGTTGCCGGTGGATTTGGTGATTTATCCCGAAGGAGACCATGCGTTCCTGAATCTTTCCGATGAGACATGGTTCGAACAGGAGACCCGGGGCCTCGCATGGTTTGAGAAACAATTCCGGCGTCGTAGCATCTCGCCTGTCGCCCCCGAGCCGGCCGAGTGAAATGACCCGGCTTACGAGCTAGCGGGGCTCGAGGCGCCGCCGTTCAGGCCCGGGACATCAGGCCCGCGCGTCGGGCGTGGAATCCGGCTCGGTGTGCAGCTCCCGGTAGGCCCGTACGATGAAGATTGTCACGTAGCCGGTGTAGAGGGCCGAAACCACCATCGTCAGGATGACGCCGAGCACGGGAATGAGCCCGAGAATTATCGATACGAGACCTGCCAGAACGCCCAGGGCGATAAGCACGAGGAACACCACGAAGGTCGCCCGGAAGTTGCCCGTAACCGTGCGGAAACTCCGAGCAAGGGAGTCAAAGGCGCCTGCTCCGTCGACCATTACCGCGACCAGGGTAAACATCAACAGGAAAGCCACAATCAACCCCGGCAGCACCAGAAGCATCATCCCCACCGAGACGAGTATGCCGATCAGAACCGAGGCAATGAGAATGGCGACGAGGCGTGAGGTGAGACGCGACCACCCCGCGGCGAGCGTTGCGGACGATCCGTCGAGCGCTTGATCGGCCATTGCCACCGTCATCCCGTGGGCCAGAAGCCCGACGATTCCGCTGAGTATGGACACCACGAGGAACCCGCCGGCGGCGGCCCCCGCCCCGGCAACGGCCTGTTCCGGCGCCTCCGCCGCCTGTGCGCCGAATTGCTTTGCCATCGGAAGCGCGGAGCCGACAAGAACGAGAGACAGGACCACGGAAAACACGCTGGCCGCCAGCATCGGTACGAAAATCAGCGGGTTGGACTTGGATACGGTGAGACTCTCCTTTAGCATTTGACTTATGTTCACAGGGGTCCTCCTCGGAAACCGGAATTTACCAGCTTCCATATAGAATAGTCCGACTTCCGTCTCCGCACAAGCGCGGATTGTTCATTTTCACTCATTGTGACGAGTTCGCCTGACACGTCGCGACGGTCAATTTGTCGGCTCATAGGTATCTCTAAACCCCGCGCTGCAACAAGCTTCCATACACCTCAATCCCGACACCTCAATCCCGGAAGGCGCACAAAAAAAGGGGCCCCGGCGGGCCCCTCCGACGATCCCCGTACGAGGATCGCGTCTACTATCGTGCGAGGTCCTCCACAGCACCTCGCTTGGAATTTTCACTACTACTCATTCAGACCTCCTCTTCGTTTCGGATTGTCTCCGCATGCCGCCCCGCGACGATCGGACCGTGACATGGCCTTACGCCGATCGGTTGCGCAGCCCCGCCCGACGGGCGCGACCGGCAGCGACTCCAACGGGAAAGGATGGAAGAAGACATCCCCCACAGCGCCTCCGAACCAACGGCGACATGACTGCGTCCGCCACGGAACCTCGCCGCAGGGGATGCCCACTTCCCAGTCCGTCGGATAAGTGTGACCCATGACTCGCAATCGGTCAAGAGGCCGGAACGGTATATCGGAGCTTGTTGCAGCGTCCGGCGGCAACTTCGCGTTGTAACAGGTGTTACCGCACCTCCCGCTGCGGGCATGGCCTGACACTACCTGGCCTTGCCATGTACTATGCGGGCAGAAACATAAGGCCGTACGTGCAACACGGTTCTATACACCACACGGATGAGGCGGAGGAAGCCCGATGTCCGGAAACGAGAAGCTCGACGAAACAGCCGGTGAGCGGCTACGCGCAATCGTCGACGCGGCGTTAGCCCGCGTGGACTCGGCTGAGATCATTCGACGGTGCGTACGTCGAGACGGCGCTACTCTGACGGTGAAAACGGAGACCGAAGAGCTCACGCTCGACCTCGACGGATTCGAGCGGGTGGTCGTCGTAAGCATCGGCAAGGCCGCCGCCCGCATGGCCCGAGCCCTCGAAACGGTTCTCGACGAACGACTCACCGGCGGAGTGGTCGTCACCAAATACGGACACGGTGAGGCTCTTGCCCGGCTCGAGGCATTCGAGGCGGGGCATCCGGTCCCGGACGAGGCGGGAGTGCGAGCGGCCCGGCAGGTAGAGGAAGTGGTTACGGAGGGACGGGAGGGTACCCTGCTGATCTCCCTCATCTCGGGGGGCGGCTCCGCCCTCCTCGTCGATCCCTACCACGACGGGACACACGAACTCACCCTTTCCGACCTGCAGGAGGTCACCCGGCTGCTTCTCGGTTGCGGCGCGACGATTCAGGAGATGAACTGCCTGAGAAAGCATCTCTCGGCCGTGAAAGGAGGGCGCCTTGCAGCGCTGGCGGCGCCGGCAACCACGTTGAGCCTCATTCTGTCGGATGTGGTGGGGGACGATACGGCCAGTATCGCCTCGGGGATAACCGCGCCCGACCCGAGCACCTTCGCCGAGGCCGTGGAGATTGCCCGGAGGCACGACATATTTTCGAGCTTTCCGCCGCGGGTGCGTCAATTGCTCGAGGAAGGGGTGGCGGGCACCGTACCCGAGACGCCGGGTCCGGAGGATCCCCTTTTCGATAGGGTGCGGAACCTGATCGTGGGATCGAACGCACAGGCGCTGCGCGCCGCGGCGGAGGCGGCTCGTGCGGCGGGATACCGGACAATAATCCTGACTTCCGGACTGGTGGGCGAGGCCCGGGAGACGGCCAAGCTCTTTCCCGCGATAGCCCGAGACGTGCTGCGGGAAGCGCTGTTGACGCAAGCACCGGCATGCATCCTCGCCGGAGGGGAGACCACGGTCACCCTCGGGCCCCGTCCCGGGCGTGGCGGACGCAACCAGGAGCTCGCGCTCGCGGCGTTGCGAGAGCTCCTGGTCGGACCGACCGAACATCGGCTCGGGATCACGTTTGCCTCGGTCGCGACGGACGGCAACGACGGGCCGACCGACGCCGCGGGTGGCTATTTCGACGCCGCGGTCGTTGCCCGCGCCCGGGAGGACGTTTCAGGGCTTCACCGTGCGCTTGCGGAAAACGACAGCTACGGCTACCTCGAGCGCATCGGTGGATTGCTGCGAACCGGACCGACCAACACGAACGTCTGTGACATTCAGGTGCTGCTCGTCGAATCGTGAACCCCGCCGAGGCGATCGGCCCAGCTCTCGGGGTAGCGGAGGAAGTAGGACTCGCGCCGAAGCAGGCCGAGGCGAGTCAACGCGGCGAACGTCAGGGACGGGACACCGACAAGGGGTAGATAGAGCGGGCCGAGAAGAAGGGACTGCCGGCTGTGTCCGTACTCGTGGCGGAGCAGCCGCTCACCGACGTTTGCCCGGCCGGTAAGAATGATCGGGCCGAAGCTTGCCGCCGCCCTGCCGATGGGTACGGTGAAAACGATTGTTCCGCGGTAGCGGCCGGTTCGTCGGCCCCGGAGTACCAGCACCAGCACGTATCCGAGTACGAGCTGCGGCAGTTGCCACAGGAGGGCGAGCATGTACCGTTCTCACGAGGAGTCGGCGTCGGCGCCCGCCTGCGTACCGGTGCGCTGCTCGAGGAGCTCTATGATTTCCCGGGTGGTTTCCTCCCACGAGCCTGATCGATACCAATCGGCCATGACCTCGAGAAAACGGCGATAGAGTGCCGCAAACTCCTTGGCCGCGCTCCTGTCGGTTTTCTGCTTGCTATAGAGCTCCCCGAACTCCGGGTGTTCGCTTTTCCACGCGTCTTTCTTCTCCGCCACTGCCTGGGGCGCCTCGATCCACCGCACGAGCTCGTTCCACGAGCCGTCCCACAGCGATACAACCGGAATATGGTCGGCTCCTTCCCGCTCGTAGGCTTGTCGGACCTCTGGGTGTTCCGAGCCGCGGAGGATTCGTAACTCGATGCCTGCCCTGTGAAAGAAGTCGGCCAGCACCGGGAGGTTGCATGCGGAGTCGCCGCACCAATCCTCGGTCATCATCGTTGCCCGAAGCGGTTGTGGATGCATTGCTCCAAGCCGCTCGAGCTTCTCCACGTGCCCGTCCGACGCTCGGGCGGTATCGGTCAAGCGTCGGACGAATGCCCGATAATTGCGAAGGTTCTTGAGGTACGTTTCCGTCGTATATCCTTGCTCGAAGATCTTTTCGGTCATCATTTCTCTATGATAGTATTGCCTTGGCCGGCATGGCAACTCAGGCCGACGTGCGTGAACCGGCGTGGCAGATGGCCGGCCGTTTACCGCTCGGATTGCAGTTCCTCAAGAAGCGCACGGAACCCGGCGAGATTGCGTTCCCACTCGATGTCGTGATGCGTAGCGAGCTCGACGGTGATGTTCGGGTGTTCCCGCCGATAGAAGTAACCGTCCGATGAGCCGGTGATCGAGTAGTCCACGGGGCCGTCCACCTCACCGTCGGACCGCTCGGGCATACTGTAGCCGCTTGCCTCATGATACGCCAAGGCCAGTCGCCGGGCAGGCTCCCACCGGTCCTGAGCCCCGCTGTACCAGAGCCCGTCGGCCGCGCTCTGATAAAACACGCTTGCTACCGGATCTATCCGTTCGAAGTAATCGCGAACCGCCTTCGTTTCCGGCTCACTAAAAGGAGCGGTTCCGGCGTCGACCTCCTGGTCGCCCCAGTAACTCGTGGGTTCCCAGTCCGCATCCCAGTTGCGGTTGAGATCGACACCACGGGCATTGAAGCGTCCGTGAAAGGTGCTTACGGCCTCGAAGTCGAACTCCTCCTCCGGGGTCCCTCCCGTCACCGCGTGTAGTCCGTCGGGGTTCATGTTGGCCACGACGTGCAGGGTGAACTCCTCCGGCAGACCATCCGGGTCATCCCGAAAGTGCGCAAGTAGCCGGCGCGCGAGGAGAATGGAGTTAGCTTCGTAGCCGCCGTGAATTCCGCCGACCACAACGACATCGACCGTGCCGTCTCCAAGACGCTCGACGGTGATCTCGCGTCCTTCCACCGAGCGACCAATGGTTTCGGACTCTTCGGGCGGAACGCTCTCGGAAAAGAGCGGAGCAGGACCGAAAAGCGCGGCACCCACGAGAAGGACGAGACCGACGGTTCCACGGATGCATCGAATGCGGTGTTCCATATCGGCATAAAGCTCCTAAATCCGTCCGGTGAGGTCAATCGAGATAACGGCGTTTGGCGGTGAGGTGCTCGGTGAACGTTCGCGAAAGCACCGTCTCCTGGGACGGTTTGTGGAGAAAGAAATAGTAGTCGTGTTCCACCGGGTCGATCGCCGCCTCTATCGCTTCGAGACCGGGACTGCCGATGGGGCCGGGCGGAAGGCCGCGATTTTGGTAAGTGTTGTACGGATGGTCTACCATGGTGTCCCTGTAGGTCGGCTGCAATTTGGAGGTACCCAAGGCGTAATTGACCGTCGCGTCCGACTCGATCAGCCAGCCGGCGTCAATCCGGTTCCAGAATACGCCGGCAATAGTGCTCATGTCCGCAGTCGGCGACTCCCGCTGTACGATGGAGGCAAGGGTGAGGATTTCGTGCAGGTCGTGCTCGTTCTCCTCGATGCGGTCCATCAGATCACCGCCGAGGTGCTCCTGAAGCCTGCGGGCCATACGAGTTACCACGGTTTCCGGCGTGGAATCGGCGAACACCCGGTATGTATCCGGGAAGAGGTACCCTTCGAGCAACTCCCCGTCCGGTAGATCCTCGAGGATCCATAGCCGCCGGCGATACTCGGGTCGCATCCGTGCCGCCTCAATGAAGGCCTCCTCATCGAATAGCCCGAGGTCGGCAAAGCGGGCAGCCAATTGCTCGACGGTGTGCCCCTCCGGGATCGTGACCTCGATCTCGTCGAAGACGGCGTCCCCGCTGACGATCTTTGCCAAGACTTCACGGGCACTCATGGTACCCGACAAGTAATAGTCGCCGGCCTGTAGCGCGGATTCCATGCCGGTGAGACGAGCGTAGAGGGAGAAGAGAAGGTCGCTTCGGATGTAGCCCCCCCGCTGGAGAGAGCCGGCGATTTCGTCGAGGGACTGCCCCGTCTCGATCGTGAATACGCCCGAGGCCTCTCCGATATGCTTGGGAGCAACGAGAGCGCGATGCGCATACCAGCCCCCGTACGCCAAGCCTCCGACGAGGAAGAGCGTCAAAAGCAACGCGGCACCGCGTCGTACGCGATAACGCGACGCACCCTCGTCCTTTCGGCCGGCGGAGGGGTTTTTCGGATCGGTTGCCTCAGGCACGTGTGCCTCCGGGGCTGAATATAGCCCGAGGGTCGGCACCCGGCAAGGGGCCCGTGCTCAGCCCGATCCTGCGGTGATCTTATTCTCCACGTCGACTCCGTCGCCGAGCTTGGCACCGACCATCTCTCCGATGGCGCGGGCCTCGGCCTCGTTCTGCGCGCGCCCCTCGAGGGTGATTTTCGTGCGCTTTGCAAAGAGGCCGCCGCTGCGCTGGGCCGAGATGACAATCTTGGACGGATCGGAAAGGGTCGGATCCTGGTTCAGGTACCTCCGCACCTCGTCCATGAGCTCTTGGGTCTTCTTGTTTGCCATACCACTTCTCCTTCTACCTATGATAGAATAACCTGGATGCGCAAAACGGAGACCAAGAGTGTGTTAATTTTTGGTCAAGATGCCTCAGAGGGTGCTGCCGCCGGCGCAAACAAGCGGCATGGTTGAGGTGGGAATAGCTCATGAGTCGCATTTACATCATTGAAGACAACAAGCTGATCAGGGAAGGCGTCGCAGAGTACTTTCAGGTAGCGGGATACGAGGTGGTCCAATTCGAGCAGGCCGCGGGCGTGCTGGAGGCCTTACGTGTCTCTCCGCCGGACGCGATTATTCTCGACATCATGCTGCCGGACAAGAGCGGCTACATTTTGGCGCAGGAAATCCGCAAGAGCTCCAGCGTACCCATCCTCTTCTTGACCGCCCGAGAGGAGGAGTCGAGCCGCGTGATGGGCTTCGAGATCGGCGGTGACGACTACATCGTGAAGCCCTTCTCGACGAAGGAGCTGTTGCTGCGCACGCAGGCGGTGCTCCGACGTGCCGGCGGGACCGGAGAGAGCGAGCGTGAGGAAGGCGTGTGGCATCGTGACGGCCGCGAGCTGCATATCGACACACGGAGCCGAAAGGCTGCGCTCGACGGGAAGGAGCTTCCCTTGACGAACGCGGAGTGGTCCATTCTCTCGTATCTGGCGTTTCGTGAAGGTCGCGCGGTGTCTCGATTACAGATCCTCGGTGATTGCCTCGGATATCACTACGAAGGATCTGAGCGTACCGTGGATACTCACATTGCTAACATCCGTCATCGTCTCGGGCGCGGTGGCTGGATCGAGACGGTTCGTGGCTACGGGTATCGGTTCATCCCCGAAGAGGCGGAATAGGAAAGCTCCGACAACACGAGAACCGCGTGTGGCACTGCATGCGGGCGCTTCCGCCGTCGCCGGCGGCCAGGGGACGGCCTATCGCTCGGGTTCCGCGCAGGGCGCGCCGCTGTGCTGAGGGATGAACACGTAGAACGTGACGAGATCCTCATTCTGGCGAAATCGTATCCTTCCTTTATGGAGACGTATGACGGCGTTAGAAATGGAAAGGCCGAGGCCGGTGCCGGGGGAGTTGCGCGCGTTCTCCCCTCGGTAGAACCTCTCGAACATGAACTCGACCTCTTCCTCGGCGACCTGGCCGGTATCGGCTATTTGAAACCAGACCCCGTCGTCGGTGAGAAGGGGCTTCACTTCGACGACGCCACCGTCGGCAACGTAGCGGAATGCGTTGTCCAGGAGGTTGGTCAGCGCACGGGTGAGTAAATGCTTGTCGGCGCGGATCGTGCCTTCGTGTTTCTCTACCGTGAAGGAGCTGATCCGCTCTGTAACACGGGGGCGGAACGACGCTTCGAGGTCTTCGAGCAATTCCTCGAGGCGGAAAGTTTCACACTCGAGAGACATTTCCGGTGACTCCATCCTACTGAGCTCCCGCAGATCGTTGACCAGTCGCTCGATCCGTGTGACCTCTTCGAATAGAGCGTCGAGCCGTTCGGGGCTCGGCGTGATGACTCCCTCCTTGATGCTCTCGAACTGGGTCTTCAAGGCGGTAATAGGCGTTCGCAGATCGTGAGCGATGTCCTGCGTCCATCGCCGTCTAAGCCGCTCTTCTCGCGTGAGCTGTTCCTGGAGAGTGGTGGCCGAGGCGGCAATGGAACGGAGTTCCCGTGTACCCCCTGCCGGGAAGACGACATTCCGATGCCCGTCCGCAAGCTTCTGGATGCCCTTCGCCAACAGCTCGGCGTGGCGGGAGAGCAAACGGGAGAATAGTAGCGCCAGTACGAAAGCGACACCGAGCGAGGCAATCGACCCGGTGGCCACGGTCGTCAACATGCTCTGAATGAGGTAGCGGTTGGCCACGTTCTCCCGGAATCCGACAGTGTCCGCATACAGGTATGCAACTACGTCGCCGCCACTAAGAACGGGTACCGGGGTAGAGAGCTCCGCCTCAAGCTCTTTCATACGTCGGGAGGTGTCTTCGACGTCGTGGATCATGCCTCGCTCACCACGGACGAAGAGATATAGGGGTTCTTGCTCGGCGGTTGTCACGTAGACGTATACGCTTGAGGTCAAGAAAGGTGAAAGGGCCCGATGAATACTGTTTTCGTCGAGCTCTCCGGTTTGTCGATATACCCTGGAGAGCGCCGGAACCACGAGGTTCTGCAACCGTCGCCCGCGATGCACGTTCCATCGCTCTATGGACTGCTGGATGCCAAAGACGAACACGCCCGAGAGTGCCAGCACCACGATCAGAAGCGAGCCGGAGATGACCAGGAATGCCCGGGAAAACAGCGATCGGCCCAGCATCACGTTTCCTCACCATATTCGATATCTCGGAGCACCTCCTTCACCTGTAGGACCTCCCGACGCTTATTGGTTTCGACCTCCACGCGCACACGCTTTTGAGTCCAGTTGCCGAAGTCGTCGTATTCGTAGTCGTATGAGGTAACCTCGGTGGTTTCCTCTTCATCTCCGGAGTGACTCACTCGTTTACGTAGGACGTTGCCGCGGGTGTCGAGTTCGAAGTCCGTGCGCCGTTTTAACTCGTCCGCCGCGTTGAAGGTCTCGATGCGCAAGGGATGTGAAAAATGCCCGTAGGTGTATTCCACGCGTTCGTACGTGGCGCCGAGTTGATCGGTGTGGACTTCCTCGACGACCCGCTCTCTGTCGTCATAGCTTTGCCTGATCTGTTTGATCCGGGTTCCATCGGAGTAGTACATGCTGAAGCTGCGGGTCCGGTCTTCCTCATCACGATCATATGCTTTGCGCCACAGAATCCTGTTCTCCGGACCGTACATGACGTCCTCCGACAGCTCATCATTCTGGTACTCGTGCAGGAGCACGCGCTCCAGCTGGTCGTCTCTCCCGTAGGACTCCTCCCGCACGATGCGTCCTTCATCGTCGTAGGCGTACTCATAGCGCCAGTCGACCTCATCGGTCTCGTCAAGAGTACGCCAGTCGACGAGCTTGCCTTGGTCGTCATACTCGCGAAATGAACGCCATCGCAATTGGTCGGCAGGCTCGAAGCGGAGTTGTTCCACGAGTCTGCCCGACTCGAACCGCAGTACGTCTCTGCGTGTCGTCTCCCGGTTTTCGGAGGACTCTGTACCGTCGTATGCTGTTTCACGAACTTCCACTTGCTCCACGGGACCTACGAGGCCACGGGCCACTTCGGGCTTGGGAGCCTCGGGCTCGTCCAGGTCCGGCGGAGCGGTTACGGCGGCGACGGAAGGATCACCGACGAGCACAACCAGGAGGATCACCGGCAATACCAACGAGACACGGGGTTGTCGACATGTCGACCATCTCATGATACTAGGAATATATACGGTGGACCTCGCGTGAGGAAAGCGGGCGGCCGCGTATGTGCGGAGGATCGGGCGCATTCTTGGTCAAATCTTCACATTGCATGGTCATGATACTGATACGCGCCCGTTATCCTTACGCCCAAGAAACTTGATGCAAGGAGTTTTCATGATGAAACACACAGCAAAAACGTTGGTGAGATTCTCCGTCTTGCTGTTTCTCTTGATTGGAGTGGGACTCGGCCTTTACGCACAGGAAGGCATGGAGGATCCCGGCCAGGACCAACAGCAGCAGGACCAACAGCAGCAGGAAGGCATGGAGGATCCCGGCCAGCAGCAACAGCAGCAGGCTCCGGACGTGGATCCGGAATCAGAGGAGTTTAACCGCTTCGTCGACGCCCTCGAGACGGTACAGGAAGTGCAGCAGGAAGTAAACGAAGAGATCGACGGCGTTATTGCCGATTCCTCCATGAGCGAAGAAGAGTTCGGCGAGATCCATCAGCAGCTACAGGGACAGCCTGATCGCGAGGACGGCCAGGGCGCCGACATATCCGACGACGAGCGAGAGGAGTACCGGAGTCTCATCGACGAGATCGGTGCCGCACAGGAAGACTCTCAGGAAGAAATGATTAGCGCCATCGAAGAGAACGACATGAATGTGGAGCGCTTCAATGAGATCATGATGGCGGCTCGCAGCGATGCGGAGCTCCAGGAACGTCTCCAGGAAGAGATGAGTAACTAACTGATTTGCAGGTAAACAGGCTGACCGCCATTGCCCGCCTTCATCCCACCACCGAAAGCGGTCTGCCTTCCAGCCTTTGGGGCTCCCTCCCGCGCGTCTGTTCCTTCCGATAGCGGGTGGGGCCCCTTTTTTGGGGTAACCGGTATGATGAGGCCGTGCCAAAGCCCGTCGAAAAATCCGGCGACCTCGCCGTCCGGGACCGGAGCGTCCGCCGCAGGTATCGGTTGCCGGAGAAGATGTCCGCCTGCATCGTCGCAAGGCCATGGCTCTTCTCGTCTATCCGGCACTCGAACAGTGTCTAATGGAATTGCAGCACGCAATCGGTCCACAGGTTCTCATTGTGACCAGCGAGACGGTGTCGGTGTGCACCGCGCTTGTGAACAGACCTCGGCGTCGTGTCGAAGCAACCATGTCACACGATCCACTTCCGGCGGATGTTTCTGAGGCTCAGGGTGAACAAAAGGAGACAGAAGCCGGCGAGGGCGGCGAAGTCGAGCACGACAGGCAGCCGGCCGGCGCCCCGGATGGACTCGTGGAGTATGTCGGCGCCGTAGGTGAGCGGTAGGACGTAGGAGAGCGGCTGCAGCCATGCCGGGAGGGCATCGACGGGCACGAAGAGGCCGCAGAGGAAGATCATCGGAAAACGGAAGAAGTTGGAGAAGGTCTGCGCCTCGAATACCTCGCTCACCGATACCGCGATGAACAGCCCGAGGAAGGTGGAGCTTACTGCAATGAGGATCACCACAGGTATGAGGGTCTGCCACGCCATGCCGCCGAGATCGACGATGAACGCGGCGATGAGGACGGGAATGAAGGCATTGAGCGATCCGAAGAGGATCGCACCGCCGGTCTTTGCAAGCATCAGGAGCTCCAGTGATATCGGGGCCAGCAGGAGCCGCTCGAAGGAGCGACCTTTCTTTTCGAAGGTTACCGTGACCGCGAGCATGCTGGTCGTGCCGAAAAGCACCGAAACGCCCATCACCCCCGGCAGGATTTCCGGAACGCTGGCGATGCCGGAGCCCGAGCGGACGAAAAACGCGGCGGTCCATGCCAGCGGGAAGACGAGGCCCCAACTGATGTTCGGCGGCTTGAGGTAGTAGGAGCGCATATCCTTGGCGAGGATGTTCCAAAATGCCGTGGCGCTGCTCATTGTCCGCCTCCCGTAGTTGCCGCTTCCGGTTCGCCGCTCATGCGGCGCGCCTCGATTCCCGTGATCCGAACGAAGACATCCTCGAGCGAAGGACGCAGCTTCCGGGCCTCGAACACCTCTGCGCCCCTATCCTCGAGAAACCGTACGATCGGTCCCACGCCTATTGGCCGGTCGGATTCGATCCTGAGAGTCCCGTCTCCCGTGGATTTACACCTTACGCTCGGGAACGTCACGCCGATGTCGTCGCACAGCGCCGATGCGTCGCCGGTAACCTCGAACTGAAGAACGTGTCGATCCTCGACCCGGCGCATGAGACTCTCCACCGTGTCGGTACGAACGATCCGTCCGCCCACGATGAACGCTATGCGGGAGCAGAGTCGCTCGGCCTCCTCTATGTAATGGGTGGTTAGAAAGATTGTCGTGCCCCCGGCATTGAGGTCCCCGATGAGTCTACGGATTTGACGGGCGCTTGCCACGTCGATACCGCTGGTCGGCTCGTCGAGAAAGAGAATGGGCGGCTCATGTATAATACCCGCGGCAATGGTGAGCTTGCGCTTCATCCCCTTGGAATAACCCGAGAACTTCCGCTCACTCGCCGCGCCGAGACCGAAGCGCTGGAGGAGTTCGGCGGCTCGCCGCGTGCGGGCGTGCCGATCCATCCCGTAGAGGGCCCCGCAGAACGTGAGATTCTCGTAGCCGGTGAGCTCAGGGTACAGGTTGCTCTCGTCGGGGACCACCCCCATGAGATGCTGAGCCGCCTTCGGCTTGCGTGAGCAATCGATGCCGGCAATGCGGATCGTCCCTGCATCCAGCCGCGCCAGGCCGGTGAGCATGTTAATGGTGGTCGTTTTCCCCGCCCCGTTGGGTCCGAGGAACCCGAAGAGCTCTCCCCGGGACACCTGAAAGCTCACGTCCCGTACCGCGTGCACATCCTCGAAGCTCTTGGATAGGTGCGCAGCCTCTATGGCGGCGGTCTCCGGGGTAGTACTCATAGGCTTTCCCTCATTCTTTCCTCCGGGACATCCGGTGCCGTCTCCGCATCCAGCAGCTCGTCGATGAGTGACAGCCACCGCGCGAGTTGCTCCATGTCGAGACGGTAGTGCACGTGATATCCTTCCCTATCATCGATTACCAGTCCGGCGTCGCGCATGACCCGCAGATGCTGAGAGACAGCACCCTGTGTGATCCCGAGACGGGCCGTGAGGGCGTTCACGCAGAGGGGCCGACGGCGTAGCAGCTCGATGATCCGTATTCGAGTCTCCACCGAAAGCACTTTGCAGGCTCGGGCGATTTCTTTCGAACGCTGACTTCGCACGTGGCTAATAGTAACTACTAATAGACTATTATGCAAGGCATCAGGGGCATCGAGGGGCACCATAGCCTATCGCGCTGTGAGCGGTCGCGTGGCCGAACGCGGCAATCATTCGTGCCGAATATTGACGTTAACGAATTTCCTGGATATACTGGAGTCATTCGCCGCATGTGATTACCTCATTGCCGGTCGTGAGGGCCTGCGCTGGGAACGATAAGTATGAAACAATCGATCGCACGTGGAGCCGCCTCGGCTCGCCGACTTTCATCTCAGGCCCCGGCCTTGACCGCGGCCTCAGCCCAGGCTCCAGCCGTGCACCGCCTCGCGCTAGACATCAGCATCGGCATCGGCATCGGGGTCCTCGTGACCCTTACTCTTCTCACAGTTGGCTGCGCTCAGGACCCGGACCAGGAGCCCTTCTTCTCGGAAAGCATTTCCGGCGAGGGGGTCGGCGATGGCGTGGCGGGAGATCTCGTGCGGATCGGGGGCGACCGGGATTATCCGCCCTTCGAGTTCGAGGATGATCTGGGCCGGCCGCAGGGCTTCAACATCGAGATTGTTCGGCGCATCGCGGAGATCATGGACCTCGACATAGCGATCGAGCTCACCGAGTGGTCCGAAGCACGGCGCCGGCTGGAGCAGGGGGAAGTCGACATGCTTGCGGGAATGTACCGCACCGCCGAGCGTGAGCGGCTGCATGACTTCGCCGTGCCGCATTTCGTTGCGGCCTACGGAATGTTTGTACGCAGCGATTCCCACATCCGCGGCGCCGCGGACCTGGAGGATGCGAGCATCGTCGTGCACGAGGGGGATCTCGGGCACGACTACGTGCGCGAAGAGGGGCTTGGAAGCAAGGTCGTGACCGTGAGCGACTGGCCGGAGGTGCTCACCACGCTTTCGGAGGGCACCGGTGATGTCGCGATTTTCGGGATGGGCCAGGGAATGCGGGAGATCAAGCGTGGCGATTATCAAGACATCCGCATGGTGGAAACGCCGCTGTTCCACCGACCCTACGCTATGGCGGTACAGGAGGGGGATGCCGAGCTCCTCGCCTTGCTCAACGAGGGCTTGAGCGTGCTCAAGGCAAACGGGGAGTTCGATAGAATCTATGAAGACTGGTTCGGCGTGCTCGAGCAGCCGCCGTGGTGGCAGACGCGGGCCGCTCGCGTCGTCCTGTGGACCGTCGTCGCCGCCCTCCTCATTGCTGCCGCGGCCGGGGCCTGGGTTGTGAGTCTTCGTCGCCAGGTCGCGCAGCGGACGGCGGAATTGCAGGTGGCGCTACAGGAGAGCTTCACGGCGCAGCGCGAGCTCGAGCAAGCGAACGAGGCCAAATCTCGATTTTTGGCTAACGTCACGCACGAGTTACGTACGCCGATCAACGGCGTGGTGGGAATGGCGACGTTACTCGACCGGACCGAGCTGGGGGACGACCAACGGTCACTCGTCGGTATGATCCGAGACGCCTCTACTCACCTTGCGCGTCTGATCGGGGATCTCCTCGACGCCTCCCGCATCGCCGCCGGGCGGCTCGTGCTCTCCCCCTCCCCGTTTCGCCTGCAGCAGCTTGCGCGGTGGCTCGAGACGACCCTTGGCGCGGAGGCGGGACAAAAGGGTCTTGCCTTCGATCTGTCCTTCGACGGGCCGGCGGCCACGGTGCACGGAGACCACGGACGGATCGCGCAGATCGTAACGAACCTGGCAACCAACGCGATTCGCTACACCGAACGGGGCGAGGTTACGGTGGCCCTGCGTCATGACGGCCGGAGGCTTGAAATCACGGTAACGGACACGGGCCCCGGGATTCCGGCCGAAGACCGGAACCGGATGTTCGAACCCTTTGTCCAAGTGCACCGCACGACAACCTCGCCGGATGACGGCGGGCTCGGCCTCGGGCTCTCGATCGTGCGGTCACTGGTGGACCTTCTCAATGGAACGATTGCCGTGCGGAGCACACCGCGGCAAGGTTCGCGGTTCGACGTGACGTTGCCTTTGCCGACGGTCGAGGAGGAGAGTTCGGCCGCCGTTGCCTGCGCCGTCGTCGCCCCGACCGCTCGGCTGCGCGGAAAAAGGGTCCTCATCGCCGAGGACGAAGCCATCAATCGAATGTACCTCAAGGGGCTCCTCGTGGGCGCGGAGAACACGGTAGTGGAGGCTTCCGACGGCCGCGAGGCCGTTGAAGCGGCTCGAGGCCGAGACCTCGACCTCATACTGATGGACGTTTCCATGCCGACGTTGGACGGGCGGCAGGCCGCCCGGGAAATACGCAGCCGCGAGCGGAGCCGCGGGGAAGCCCGCCGGCCTATCATTGCGCTCACGGCGCACGCCTATGGTGAGGAGATCCGGCGCTGTTTCGAGGCCGGCATGGACGGTTATGTCGCCAAGCCCTACACCGAGGCCGCGCTGTTTGCCGAGATCGCTCGGGTGCTCGCGGCCGAGCGGAACCGAAGTGAGAAGGGACCGGACGAGGACGGGCCGAAAGCGGCGGGGCCGGCCGATACGACCGAAACCTAACGCAGGTTGCGCTAGGACTCTTTCCCGCCGTCCGGGGCCTCGCCGCCGGTGTGCTTTCGATACACGGTTTGCAGCGCCGGCAGAATCTGTCCGAGCTCGATCGGCAGGGGAAACACCAGGGTCGATGCTTGCTCCGCAGCCACCTCCGAGGCGGTGCGCAGCGACCGCAGTGTCATCGCCCCAGGCTCGTTGTGAAGCGTTTTCGCCGCTTCGGCGAGGCGAACGGCCGCTTCCCGTTCTCCGTCGGCCTGGATGATGATCGCCCTGCGTGTTCGCTCCGCTTCCGCCTGGCGCGCGATGGCTCGCTGCATCTCCGTCGGAATGACCACGTCTTTGATTTCCACCGCCGAAACCTTGATTCCCCACGGATCGGTGGCTTCGTCGAGGATCTGCTGCAACACCTTATTGAGCTTATCCCGCTCGGAGAGGAGCTCGTCGAGTTGGGCCTGGCCGACGACGCTTCGCACGGTGGTCTGCGCCAGTTGAATCGTCGCCTCGTGAAAGCGTTGTATATTGACGACCGCCTTGGTGGGCTCGACGACCCGATAGTAGAGAACCGCGTTTACCTTGCAGGAAACGTTGTCGTTGGTTATGACCTCCTGCTCCGGCACATCGTATACGACTGTGCGCAGCGACACGCGGGTGACCCGGTCGATGATGGGGATGACGAAGATTAGCCCCGGGCCTCTCATGCCCACGAGGCGCCCCAGGCGTAGCACGACCGCGCGCTCCCATTCTCTGATGATGTAGATCGCCAGGATCAGCAGAAGAACAAGGAGAGCAATTCCGCCGATCCACCCGGCGACGGACCCGGTCAGCTGTTCTAAGAATCCTCCCATTACACACCTCCCTCGTTATCGTGTCCGCCGGTGGGCTCCACCAGTAGCTCCATGCCCTGTCGGCCGCGTACCCGCACGGGTGTTCCTTCGGGTATTGGGGTCCCCGAGTAGCTGCGTGCCGTCCACCTCTCCCCTCTAATCTTGACCATCCCGGCCGGCGCAAGCTCCTCGACTGCGAGCCCCTCGTAACCGCTCATGCCGTACTCCGCGTGAACGGCGGGTATTCGGGAGCTTGCGATGATTTTGGTGATGACCAGAACGAAGAACGCCGCGCTCACTGCGGCCATTCCCAGCACGGTAACGATGAACGTTTGAAACCAGTTCGTAGGCATCATCGGTTCCACCGGCATCAACAGGGCCCCCATGACCAGTGCGACCACGCCTGCGGCCGTGAAAAAGCCGAAAGTCGGCGTGAACGCCTCCAGGACGAACAGAAGTACCGCCGCAACGAGCAAGACGATCCCGAGGGCGTTTACCTCGAACATCCCCAGGCCGAAGAGCGCCAGGACGAGCGCGATGACACCCAGGGTCTCGGGGACGAAGGTGCCGGGCATATTGAGACCGAAGAAGATGCCGTAGACTCCGAGCATGAACAGAAGGAAAGCCACCTGCGGGTTGCTTACAAAGTCCATGATTTGCTGTCGGGCGGTGAGCTCCGTCTCTATGAGCTCGGCGCCGTCGGTCGACAGTGTGACTTCCCGCTCGTTGACGACGACGGTTCGACCGTCCAGCTCGGCGAGGAGCCTCTCCGTATCGGCGGCGACGATGTCGATGACCCCCTCCTCGAGAGCTTCCGTGGCGCCGAGGGTGAGATTCTCCGTGACGAATTGCCGCGCAAGCTCCGGCGGGCGTCCCCGAGCCTCGGCTATGTTGGTCATATGGCCGGCGAGAAAGGAGATGGTCTTCTCATCCGCGGCGCGTTGACCGTTCTCTCCCGGCTGCATGGTCACCGGCATGGCCGCGCCTGCGGTGGTGCCCGGCGACATGGCGGCGACGTGGCCGGTGATGAGGATGAACGTTCCGGCGGAGGCGGCAATGCCGCCCTGAGGATGGACGTAGGTGATGAGCGGTATGGGTGCGGCCAGCAAATCCTTTATGATGTCGAGAGTGGCGTCAACCAGGCCGCCGGGTGTATCAAGGCGTATGAGCACGGCATCGTGGCCGCGTTCCACCGCTTCCTCGACGCTCTCGCGCAGGAACTGCGCCGTGCCCGCGCTAATCGTCCCGTCGATGTCCAGGACCATGATGCCGGTGGACCCGTCCGTTGACGAATCCGGTTCCTCCGCGGCAACCGCCGTGGTAAGAAGCACGACGGCGACCGAAAGGAGAAGGAGAGACCGAACCGGATTCACCCACGTATTCCGCCTCACACCTGAAGTATATCCCCCGCCGGTCATTCGGGCAAACGCAGGGGTGGTTTCGGGGGCAGAATCCGAGGCCGTCGGCGCCGCTGCCGCCGACCCCACCGCCGTCGGCGCCGCTGCCGGCCCCGAGGGCGTCACGCCGCGCGCCGGCCGGGAATCCCTCAGGACGTCTGGGCCGATTCCACCCGTGGCGCACCCACTGCGGTAGCGGCGATCCCAGCCCCGACGAGCGAGAATCCTACGGCGAAGGAGGCCTGCTCGGCCATCACGCCGAGCAGGTACGGCACGACCCCCGCGCCGACCACGTAAGCGAAGGGTATGGTCACGGCGACTGCAAGACTGCGGAGCTCCGGCGAGCTGGTGCGCGAGAGGACCGTCAGCATGATCGGGATGAATGCCGCGGCGACGGGGGCTTCGACGAGCACCGCCGCAACCAGCCCCGCTCCCGAAAGCGTTCCCATCGCAATCGTCGTGCCGCCTGCCGTCATGGCTACGGCGATCAGCAGCGTGCGCACCCGTATCCGGTCCGTAAGTAGGCCGGAGACGAAGATTGCCCCGATTCCGAGAACCCGTGAAAGGCTTACGAGGTTGTTGGCAAGCGGCTCGTTCATCCCGCGTGCCGCCACGAGGTAGCTCGGAAGCATGCCGTAGACCCCGATGGCAGCCGTCATTGCCGCGGTGAAGAACAAGAGCACCCATGGATAGGAAGGATTCGCGATGAGGAGGCGGATTTTGGAAAGGTGTGGCGGCACGCCCGGAAAACGTCCGCCTTTGCCCCACAGGAGAAAGGACGTGCCCACCGCAACCGTGGTTCCCGCGGTGATGAAGAGAGCGCCACGCCAGTCCGACCATCCTAAAGCCAGGGTGACGAAAACCGGGGCGACTACGAACGCAACGTTCGGGCCCACTTCGTGAAAGGCGGTTGCCGTACCCCACTTATCGGGCTCCACGAGATCGGTCAGCGTGGAGATGCCCGAAGGCGCATAGAGACCCGCGCCGATCCCGATGATCAGTAGTCCGACCGGCATGTAGGACACCGTCGGCGCGATCCCCACCAGCAGCAGTCCTAAGGATACCGTAAACAAGGCCACGGCTATGGTTCTCCGATGGGTGATGCGCTTGGAGAGAAAGCCCGACAAGAGCATGGATCCGGCATAGCCCGCGGCCATGTAGAAGAAGAACGAGCCGCCCCGCGCATGGCTGAAGCCGAGATCACGTTCCATCGCCGGTAGGAGCGGTGAGAACACCATGCGCGAGAAAAGATTGAAGAAAACGGCGGCAACGAGAAGGCCGAGTTGCGAGACCATCGAGCCTCCGCGAGGAGACTCGACCGGGGATGTGCCCATATGTGCTACAGCGTAGCGAGGGATCCACAGATGTACAAGCCGGCCGCGCGAGGGGATCGGAGCAGGATCCATCTCACCGATGCAGGCCATCGCCCGCACACCATGCACTTTCACGGTTATCATCCGGAGGAAATGGACGGCTCGGCTGGATGGGTCTCTTTCGGGTGGAGGAGTGAGTCATGAAAAGGCCGGCTTTGGCACTCACGCCGGCGGCAACGTTGCGGGGCTCCTCGTGTCGCTCCTCGAGGGCATAGGGTAGTCGCGGGCGTGACGGGAGAGAAACGCCGCGGCCCACTCGAGGAGATGTTACTCCTCCGGACCGGACGCGTAGGCGCAAGGCCCTTGCATCATGACGACGCAAGGTGTAGGAACGTAGGAGAGACTACCGTTTCACAGATGCGGGAGGTTGTCGTGGAGATCGCGGTGACAGCGGATGTGCATCTCGATGAGGAGCATCCCGAACGGGGACGACATTTCGACCGGCTCCTCGGACGGCTCGAAACCGAGGGGATCACCACCGTAATCATCGCCGGCGATCTGCTCGACAGCGGAACCGCTTCGGTGCCGGGCTTCGAGGAGATAGCACGCGCCCACCCCGACACGGCCTTCCATATCATCCGGGGCAACCACGATCATTCGCTGCGGAGCGGGCAGATCGCCGCCGAAAACGTCACCGTTTACGACGAACCCACATTCACCGCGATCGACGGCGCGCCGGTGCTGTTTCTCCCCTACGCCCTCGAGGCGGCCACCATGGGAGAGGCGCTCGAGCAGAGCGGCCTCGCAGAGGAGCTGCCCTCGGGGCGCTACGTGCTGGTTTCCCACGGCGATTACGGCGGTGTGCGCCGTGAGGTGAGCGGGGACGAGGCGGGGTATTTCCCCCTCACCCCGGGCGATCTCTCTCGATATGGACCGGCACGGGCGTTGCTCGGGCACATCCACCTTCCCGGCGCGGGAGACTCCACGGTGCGGTATCCCGGAAGCCCGTATCCCCTCGATCGAAGCGAGACGGGACAACGCCGCATTCTCCTTCTCGATGCGGAGACGCTCCGGGTGAGAAGCCGTTCGGTGGAGGACGCGCCGGTGTATCTCGATTTGGAGGTACTCATGGTTCCGGGGGAGGAGGAGCGCCGCGAGCTCGGCGAGCGGGTGCGGGAGACGCTCGAGCGGGCTGCCGAGAGCTACGAAGGGGAGGGATTTGCCGAGAAGGCCGCGGTGCGGATGAAGGTGGTCGGTTTTGCCCGGGAGCGAGAGGGCATCGCCGAAACCGTGCGATCGGCGGCCGCGGATGTGGGACTCGGGCAGGAGCAGGTAGAGCTCGCCAATGAAGTTGCCATCGCCGCCGCCGACGAGCGCAGCGCCGTGGCACAGGAGGTGCGAAAGCGCGCCGCCCCTGATGCCGGGGAGGTCGACCCGGACCGGTTGCTGCGCCGGGCGCTCGAGTATGTCTTCGGGGAGGGGTGAGCAATGCCGCTACGCATCGAGCACGTCGAGATCAGAAACGCGGGTCCCCTCGTACACTTCGCTACGCCGCTGCGGGCGCTTACCGTGTTCCATGCGCCCAACGAGCGGGGGAAGACCACCGTGGTGGAGAACCTGATTGCCGCGCTATTCCGCCGCAGCCGCGGTGTTCGCATGCCGGCCACGCGGGACGGTGGTTTCATCGGGGCCGCGGAGGTACGCGTGCGGGGGGCGGCTGATGAGCCGAAGATCTTCACCCCCACCTCCGGGGAGAAGCTCGACGGGGTGCTTGCCAAGACTCCCGCCTTCGCCGAAGGACTGCCGCCGAGCCTGTTCAATCTCCTGGTCATCCGGGCGGCGGACACCGGCATTGCCGAGGGAGGCGGGGGCCTCACCGCAGCAAGCCTGAAGGACCTTATCTCCCCTCAGCGCGTCTACGACAAGATACGCGAAAGCTTCCCCGGCAAAGTGGTCAATTTCACACGAATCGAGGACGGTCGCATCGTCGGTGACCGCAAGGGCCGGCACAAAGACTATGTCGAGGCGCAGGAAACGCTCTCGGGGCTCGAGCGCTCGGCCGAGCAATTCTACGCGCGCATGTCGCGCTCCGGGGCCGTCGCCCGGCGCAAGCGGCTTGAGACGCTGCGCGAGGAGCAGCAACAGCTCGGCATGGCCAAGCGCCACCGCGCCGCCGGACTTGCCGCGCGGAGGGACGAGCTCGAGCGGCGCTACACCTCCGGTTACGACGAGCAGATCCGAGGGCTCCGGGAGAACCTTCGCCGGTACGGTGAACGGCGCGAGTCTCTCGAGCGCACCCGAACGGAGGCCGAGCGGATCGGGGACCCGCAGGAACGGATCCGCTGGATCTCCGGAGCGCAGGAAGCCTACGCGGCGGCGATGCGGCGCACCAAGAATCTGCCCCAGCGCATTTCCCTGCTGGCCGCCGCGGTGCTCGGACTGCTGTCGGTGGCGTTCTATCTGATCCCGGGGCTCAGCGCGGCGGGCAC